>CAZBIK010000450.1:0-2261 GCA_964491955.1 uncultured Ferruginibacter sp. | reverse complement strand
GACGTGGCATTGATCAAATTCTTTGAAGCAGGATTCGTCGGTGTTGGCAGCGGTTCACCAGGTGGGGCGCTGGCGGTGTATACAAAGGAAAAAACAACCCAGGAGCAAAAACCCGACAAATTCGAATTTGTGGAATACAAAGGATATGCGATCAGTAAGCAGTTTTACCAGCCCGATTATGGCAACAAGGATGCTAAGCATCCCGCAAGTGACAGGCGGAACACCCTTTACTGGAATCCGGATGTGATGCTTGATGAGGGAACTGATAAAATAAAACTCGGCTTTTACAATAATGACTTCAGCAAAAAATTCAAAGTGGTTGTTGAAGGTTTTGACGCAGAAGGGAAGCTCATCCACCTGGAAAAGATAGTAGGCAACTGATGAATCAGTGTATAAAGCAAACGGCCTTATCAGATGATAAGGCCGTTTGCATATGTAGCGTAATGGCTTATTTCAATGTTGCAGAGACAGTGATTTTGGGTTCTTTTGCGATCTTACCCGCATCCACCGGTACCCCGGTGATCCCATAGTCAGACAGTTTGATGGAAAAGGAAGAGGTTGCATTGACGCTTCCGCCATCTACCACCAGTTTGGCTGTTGTATTAACAGGTTTGGTGACATTCCTGATGGTCAGGTCACCTGCTACCGGAACTGTATAGGTTCCATTCTTGCTAAAATTCACTTTTGAGAGGTCAGTGATCTTACCCGTGAAAGTAAATAAAGGGTATGTGCCTGAATTCATCCATTTTTCCCCGTTGAAATGATCCTGTATCATGGGGTTGGAAAATGCAAAATTCTTTACGGCTGCTTCAAAACCGATCGATCCGGTTTTTGTGTCTATCTCACCAATAACGGTCTTGTTTTCTGCTTTTGGCAGGTTATCGATCGAAGTGGTGGCATCAAATCCGACAATAGCGGAAGTAGTTTCTTTTGTTTGCGAAAATGACGTGACCGCCACAGTAATAAGCGAAAGGAACAGGAATGTTTTTCTCATCTTTTTTTTGATTTTTATTTAATTATTTAAGGTGCATCTTTGAAAACTGATCATGGTGGTCTTGCGCAAGCGGCTGAATACGCCCGCACTGAAGGAACCTTTTATGGAAACACTATCACCTTTTTTTACTGTTTTAGCTTCTGCAAGGTGTTGCTCCTGGAAAGCGAAAATCGCATAGGACCCCGTGGTCGTATCAATAAACTTGATGTTAAGCGTTGTGTCAGCCGCTTCAGTTTCAGAAACTGTGCCATTAACTGTTAGGATCTTGCCAGAATACTTCTGGTTGGCTGATTCATTGTCCTGCTCAAATTCCCGGATAAAGTCCAGCGCATTCACCGTAAAGGCTGCCTTCCGGTCCTTTGTATCAGCGAATTTTTCTGTTGAAATATACCAGTATACAGCTGCGGCCCCTGCAAGGAGGACAGCGCCTGTCAAAATGATTTTCCTGAGCCGGTAACGGCGTTTTTTAGTGGTGGTAACCTCTTTCATACAATGCTACAAAACGGCTTTCACCCCGTTTAGGTTGCGAACGCCGGCAACAAATATACAATGTTTAAACATTGAAATAGCTAAAGAGGTGTAAATTTTTTGTGAAGAAATGTAAAACCCCCGTTTATCACGGGGGTTTATACTGTATAACCCATCATAAGTTCAGGACCGTATTAGGCGGATACCTGCATTTCTTTTATTTTTTCGCGGATTTTTGCTTCGATCTCTTTTGCCAGTTCGGGATTGTCGACCAGCAGTTGCTTAACCGCGTCTCGACCCTGGCCGAGTTTATCACTATTATAGCTGTACCAGCTTCCGCTTTTCTGTACGATACCCAGTTCAGTTCCCATATCGATGATTTCGCCATTTTTGGAGATCCCTTCCCCAAAGATGATATCGAATTCTGCGGCGCGGAAAGGAGGGGCCACTTTATTCTTTACCACTTTTACTTTTACATGGTTACCGATGGCTTCATCTCCGTCTTTGATCTGTGCCTGGCGGCGGATATCAAGGCGAACGGACGCATAGAATTTCAGTGCATTACCGCCGGTGGTCGTTTCGGGGTTGCCGAACATCACCCCGATCTTTTCCCGCAACTGGTTGATAAAAATGCAGATAGTATTTGTTTTGGAAATGGTGGCGGTGAGTTTACGAAGTGCCTGGGACATCAACCGGGCATGGAGACCCATTTTGCTGTCGCCCATTTCGCCTTCGAGTTCGCTTTTAGGAACCAGGGCCGCTACAGAGTCGATTACCACTACGTCCAGTGCACCGGAAA
>CAZBIK010000449.1:0-2269 GCA_964491955.1 uncultured Ferruginibacter sp. | reverse complement strand
CTGTCCCCTTCTATCAGTAGCGGTTGGTTGGTTGCCGGTATTTCATAATAAAATCCATTCTGCAAAGGAAGCGTGGTAACCACCCCGTTTATTCTTACAATAGTAGCCGGGTTGGATACACATACCCTGAATATATTATTGGCCTGGTTTCCATTGGCAGGTGTGGTTAAATATTTTTTGCCCCAGGCAGTTTTAGGCATGGCCTGAACCATATAATTATCCGAAGAGGATTGGTTGTTGTTACAGGTTATACTGATCCTGCCGCTTCCTGAAAAAACAGCGATCTTTTTACATCCGCTGCCGGTATTTACACTTCTGATCAAAGAACCGGTAAGGTCATAACCGGTACAAACCGGGTTGCAACCGCCCGGGGTACTGATCATTTGCCCCATTACATTATATACCTGGCCCTGGGTAAGTGTTACTGTATATGTCGTGCCGGCGATCCAGCCTCCGATAGTATTACCTGAAGGTGTGATCTCAATGGTAGTTGTTCCGGTATCTGCTGCAACCACATAAAACCAGCAATTTGAATTATTGGTATTGGACCAGTTCTTATAATTCACTGAATAATATTCACGGCCCAGTGTATTGGTAGGAAATAAGATGGTGGCACCGGATACGCTTTGATTATACACATGTGCATAGGCCACCATGGGTTTATCACTTGTTATATGTATGCCTTTGTTGGAAAGCCCTTCAGTAATTAAACGGGCGTCATCGGGAAGGGTTTTTGGGATAATTGCCGATGTAATCACATTGTTACCGGCCGGGGTTGTTATATTCTGTGTATAACCAGTTCCCGGAATGGTAATGACTATATTGGTAACCGACTCTGTAGCAAAATACAATACCATATCCTGCGAACCGCCGGGAGGATTAGCCGCATTCATCCGTTCGTGGTAACCATACCCTACCCAAAAATCTTTTCCCTTGTTACTAAAGTCCTGTGCCGTGGTGATTAATACAGTAAAGACAGTAATGGCCAGAAGTATAATTTTCCGCATAAACGTTTGGTATAAAAAATGTTAGCAATAAAATAGTGATCCCGGTAAACCGGATGCTGCTTTAGGGGGTTATGTTGCCTGACAAGGATAAAAGAAATACACAGTTTTTACACAGGGAAAGGATGAACCAAATATACATATAAAACGGATAAAAAAAGAAAAGTAAATGGCTTATTTATTATAAATTCTGATTGTATTATCCGGTGGGTGAAATCCATTCTTTTACAGATCAGTGCTATGTTTCCCCTGAAAATGCAGGGGTAAAAATTACACACAGCATTTAAATAGCTTTTGGGATAAAATCAACTGCCCAATGCACCGTGAACCCGGGTATAGTACTTTGGCACAGCCTGAAAATCAAAAAAGCCGCATAGAAATGCAGCTTTTGTTAAGAATCTTTCGATTCTGTAACCCCCAAAGAAAACATCGTAAACCAAGCACTAACAACGTTTACTGTCCCCGGGGTTTCTAGTAAACGGGTTTTAAGTGATTTTATTTTTTGCCTGGTAAAATATTTAATCGTTTTGCGTAATTTTTTTTATCGATTCCGGCTTTTAGAACTAAAACCCTGCTGCTCATCAATACCGGCCTGCCTCACCATTTCCTTCTTTCAATTACCCGCACTTTAACGGGCTCTAAATATGTTTTTTTAGTTATAACCGTCCAGTTGTTAAACAAACTGGTTGCAAGTGTTTTTATAGTATTTATCATGGGGGAAGTTTTTAAGTTAGAAATAAAAAGTTAAGCAGTTAGTCCGGTTTAAGATTCAGGCTTTAGGAGGTTGCCGGCAAGGGTACGTGCCAGCAACTCCTGTCTACCTTCTTTTGTGCTTGGTTATAATTAGTTTTTAATAATTTTTTGATTGTCGGTCACAACACCATTTACCACCAGTTGTGCTATATAGATACCCGGATTCAGTTTACTGATGCCTTGTACCTGTATCGTATTATTTCCTTTTCCTATTGCAGCCTGCTGCGTTTGTACCTTTTGGCCATTTACAGTAATAATCTGAACTTGTGCAGTTCCTGCCTCAGAGGCAGTAAAACGTACATTTAAATTTTCTACAAAAGGATTCGGTGAAACCTGCATTCTTACGCCACTTATTGACTGCATACGCACAACCAGTGTATTGCTGTATGTATATTTTCCATCCTGGTCAACCTGTTTTAACCTGTAATAAACTACTGAAGCATCTATCAAAGCAGGGCTGTTATCTTTCATCATGTATGATTTGCTTCCGCTGCCTGCAGCATAACCGTCGA
>CAZBIK010000448.1:0-2275 GCA_964491955.1 uncultured Ferruginibacter sp. | reverse complement strand
CCTCCCATTGCTTATGTACTGGAGGGCCTCGACTCCAGGTTCATAAAAGCAAACCGGGCGGCTTTGAATATCCTGGGTATCGGCCCCGACCAGGTTGAAGGAACCTATGGGGCAACCTTTATACCCGACACACCCGACGCCCAACGCCGGCTTAAAGAAGCGTTTGACTCTATCTGCAGGGGTGTTGATACAAAAGGTGTAATACTTGAACTTCGCCGCAAGGACAATGGCCAGCCGATCTGGATCCAATGGTGGAGTAACCCGGATGTTGGCGGGCAATTTACACGTACCATGTTCATCGACATTACAGACAAAGTTTTAATGGAACAGGAGCAGGCAAGATTACAGGCCCAGAACCAGTACCTGAGGGATGAAATAAAACACAACCATAATTTTGAAGAAATAATAAGTAAGAGTAAGAATTTCCATAAAATATTACAGCAGATCGAACAGGTTGCTTCCACAGATGCAACAGTTTTAATATTGGGAGAAAGTGGTACCGGTAAAGAATTGCTGGCAAGGGCCATTCACAATATCAGCAACAGGAGCAAAAAGCCTTTGATAAAAATAAATTGCGCCAATTTACCCGCCAACCTGATCGAAAGTGAATTATTCGGGCATGAACGGGGAGCATTTACAGGAGCCATGGACAGGAAGATCGGGCGCTTTGAATTAGCTGACAACGGAACCATCTTCCTGGATGAGATCGGTGAATTGCCGGTTGAACTTCAGGCCAAATTATTAAGGGTATTGCAGGAAGGTGAGTTTGAACGCCTGGGCAATCCTAAAACCATGAAAGTAAATGTACGGGTGATCGCCGCTACCAACCGCAACCTGGAAGAAGCGATCTCTAAAAAAGAATTCCGGGAAGACCTGTTCTACAGGCTGAATGTATTCCCGGTAATTTCGCCGCCATTGCGTGACCGTAAAGAAGATATCCCTTTATTGGTAAAGCATTTTGTAAAAAAATACGAGGGAAAGATGGGCAAGGAGATAACCGGTATACCTTCAAATGTGATCGACGCTTTGATGCTCTATGATTGGCCTGGTAATATCCGTGAACTGGAAAACCTGGTAGAAAGAGCACTGATCTTATGCAGAGGCAATACCCTTGAATATGGAGACTGGATACCTTCTGCAAAAAAGATAGATAACAAGGGTAAACCGTTGCCGCAAAAATTAGAAGATGTAGAGAAGGATCATATTTTAACTGTGCTGGATAAAACCAACTGGAAAGTGAGCGGGGAAAAAGGTGCAGCAAAAATCCTGGGCATGAACCCAACAACCCTGGAAGCCAGGATGAAAAAACTGGGAATTCAGAGAGAGAAATAGCCCTTATTTTATACAACAGTTGCTAACACAGGAAGCGATCTGAACATTTGATTTTAACAAACTGACAGCCGGTACCCGGTTTATCCCATTATTTTTTACATACAGGATCACCCAGTCATCCTGCTGCACAGCCCTGGCGCTTACTTCTACCGGTTCGGCTACGAAATCCTGCACTGCTTTATTTATTTTCTCCCCGTTGGGGCCAACCATCAAATAATACTTTTTTTCACCTTTTTCATTCATCACTTTTAATACCGGCGGTATTCCGCCCAATATACAGCGTATGGCACAGTCCCGGTGTACTTTTCCTTCACCGGGTTTCATTACACCAAAATAACATTTGGGGTCAATGATCTCCCCTTTTATATTTTGTAAACCCAGATCCTTTTGTTGTGGAAATAAAGAAATGTTTGCATCTTTTCCAACAGCAATGACCGGATCCTCATCCTTGCTGATCTGCATGAATGTTTTTCCATCGCTATACATTAGAGTCCCTTTCAGCGTAAGTTCTCTATTATTAAATGAGATGGTTTTTTCCTGTTCCAGTTCCATAATGGCTGTTTCAGCGCCGTGTTTGCCATAACCAACCAGGGGGATCGTCAGATAAGATACATTGCCCAGGATATCTTTTCCTGTAAAGACCTTCAAAACAGGAACTGGTGTATTAAAATAAATACCTTTTATTTCAGTGGCTTTTCCAAATTCAAAATTTGCTGCTGAAAATTTCTTCTGAAATGAAGCCAGCACCATCCCAATCACCAATGCAGCAGGGAAAAGAAATAATATTACCCGGCTGGTATACTTTGCAAAACCCGACGACGCCTTTGGCATCCATCCGATATAGAATTCTGAATTCTTCATTTTTAATTTTTAATTGATCATCGCACCCGGCTGTTCTGTTCCTTCGGGAAATGGTTTTGGGTTTAACCATACAATTGATTCA
>CAZBIK010000447.1:0-2278 GCA_964491955.1 uncultured Ferruginibacter sp. | reverse complement strand
GGTATATCGAGAATTGTATCCCGGGGTTCATAAGAAACCTGGCGGCTAAACAGATCACTGAATCTGTAATTAAGGCTTTACAGTTAAAACAGCAATGGGTGAATGAACCGAAAATATTTGAACAGGAACTTACGGAATATCTTCGGTCAAAGACAGGTTATAATGCTATTGATAAGCCCACTAAGGAAGAAAGAAATATTGCCCGTAAAGTTGGGACTAATCTTACAACCTTGAGTAAACAACAAATAGATTGTTTGATGAAACAGGCGGCCTGTTTAACAGAGTTACAGGTAAAATTATATTGTCCATCATTATTAAATTAAATCATATGGCACTACACAATTCGGGACCTCAGGTAGAAAAAAAGCCACCTTTCAGAAAGTTAAGGGGTTATGCTTTTGATCCGTCTCTTTCTCTTAAACTTGAAACAGCACAGGTAAATCATATTACCTATAAAGTTGAATGGGAAGAACTGGACTTATACCCTGGAAGTGCAAAACAAACAGTGCCTGCCGGGGAGTACATTGAGATTATTGATTATGACCCTTCTACGGAAGGTTTCTATAATCCTGTAGATTTGAATGAGCGGTATTTACTTGCCCAGGATGGATTAGAGCCAAGTGTCAGCAACCCCCAGTTTCATCAGCAAATGGTTTATGCCGTATTGATGACAACCATTAAAAACTTTGAAGCTGCTTTGGGCCGGAAAGTTCAATGGGCTGACAGAAACATCCCGCTGTCAAATGATACTTCTAAAGTAAAAAGTGCTGAGTTTGTGCCAAGATTAAGAGTATATCCCCATGCTCTCCGGCAATCTAATGCTTATTATAATCCGTTGAAAAAATCAATTTTGTTTGGTTATTTTCCAGCCCAACCGGCACAACCACAATTACAACTTCCCGGAGGTACTGTATTTACTTGTTTAAGCCATGATATTATTGCACATGAGACGACTCATGCCATTTTAGATGGATTACGTCGCCGGTATATTGAACCTACACATCCTGATACAAGGGCTTTTCATGAAGCATTTGCAGATATTGTAGCACTGTTTCAGCATTTTACATTCCCTGAAGTTCTAAAACATCAGATTGCGAAAACCCGGGGTAACCTTGCAGCACAAAATCTATTGGGGCAACTGGCTCAGGAGTTTGGCAAAGCAATGGGGAATTACGGTAGCCTTAGAGATGCGATAGGTTATACCGACCCGGAAACAAAACAATGGATTCCCCATCAACCTAATCCCAATGAGTATGCTACAAAAATGGAATTTCATGAGAGGGGTGCTATATTGGTAGCGGCTGTTTTTGATGCTTTTTTAAATATATACAAGCACAGGATCAAAAAGCTATTGCGAGTGGCCACAAACGGATCTGGCATTCTACCGGAAGGGGATTTGCACCCAGATATGGTAGACCTGCTCTCCAATCATGCAGCAGAAACCGCATCAAGGGTCTTGCGTATCTGTGTCAGGGCAGTTGATTATTGCCCACCTGTTGATGTTACTTTTGGTGATTATCTGAGGGCAGTCATTACCGCAGATGTTGATATGGTAGCAGATGATGAACGCAGCTACCGGGTAGCCTTTATAGAAGCTTTTCAGAAAAGAGGTATTTTTCCAAGTGGAGTAAAATCAATGTCAGTGGAAGCATTGGTGTATGAGCAATATCCCGAATTAATATTAGAAGACAGTAACGCTCAGATTTTTGTTGAATTTTTGCGGAGTTTTAAAGAAAAAATTTCCTATCAGACTGACAGGGGAACTATTAATAAAATCACAAAAGAATTTATTACAGGAGGAAAGATTGCAAAATTGGGTTTACATAAGCGAATTAATCTAAAATTCCTTCAGTCAAGATCAGGCAATCGCTTTGCAGATTTAACCGGCCTTCTATTTACACCCAATAAGCAGCAATGTATAAAACAGGGGTTGGATTTTTCCAGTTACTCAAATACAGCAGCTTATTCAATTGAAAACCTTTGGTTGGCAAGTCGCATTACACCCAATGACAAAATTGTCAACCATGTAATTATCACATTGGGTCAAAAACGAGGCGTAAATGCTGTTATTGATAATAACGGAGATTTTAAAATAAATGGTTTTTACCAGCCAGGTACAGCCTCGAATAACAAATCCGGTTTTATATTCAGGGGTGGATGTACTTTAATTTTTGATCTGGATAGTATGCAATTAAAGTATGCTATAAAAAAAGACATCAACGATATTAAAAGAATGGAACAGCAGTTCAGGTATATGAATGGTTTGTTTGACGAGGAA
>CAZBIK010000446.1:0-2295 GCA_964491955.1 uncultured Ferruginibacter sp. | reverse complement strand
CAGCCGCCTGGTGGCTTAAACCGATGCAGGGTTTATGTTTTCTTTTACAGGCCCAGGCACTTACCGGTTCAAAATCGCTGATCACCAGGTCGTATTCTTCAATGGGCAGGCTTTTAATTTCGTTAAAGAGTTTTTTTAAATTGCTTTTACGGTAAGTGGCTACAAGGTCTATCCCGCCCTTCTTTCCAAAAATAAAACTCAGCCCCCTGAATTTATATTTTACCGGGTAAGGCAATTCCACATCGGCCTGTATTCCGCTTACCAGGATATCCAGTTCGCCTTTTTGCTGCAGTATTGGAATAATATCCCTTGCCCGGCTTATATGGCCATTGCCGGTACCCTGTATGGCATATAATATTTTCAAAAGAAAATTTTACTGTTTTAAAAGATTAAATTCTTCAACCAGGTTGTCAAACAACTGGTTGTTATTGAGTTCTTCTTCCTCCCTGTTGTGTACGATCATGTTCAACCGTTCATTTTCATCAAAGCGGTAAATGTTCCATTCACCTTCAACATATTCCAACGCCGAGAGGTTCTCGATCCAGTCGCCGCTGTTGAGGTATATGATCTTTCCATGTTCATTTTCGATCTCCCGCATTTCGGGCTGGTGTATATGACCGCATACCACGTAATCGTATTTATTATAAATGCCGATATCGGCTGCCGTTTGTTCGAAACTGTTAATGAATTTTACAGCGCTCTTTACACTGTTCTTTATTTTTTTCGACAGCGACAGTTTTCCTTTCCTGAATATTTTTTCGGAAATAAAATTGGCAAAGCTGTTGATGTGGATCAGTGTGTCGTACCCAACTGCACCCAGTTTGGCAAGCCACTTGCCATGCTGCATCGTTACATCAAACACATCACCATGAAAAAACCAGGCTGTTTTGCCGTTGTCCAGTTCAAGTATTAATTTGTTTACGATCTTTAGTGAGCCCATCTTAAACCCCACAAACTTCCGCAGCATTTCATCGTGGTTGCCGGTAACATAATAGATCTTAACCCCCTTGCTCATCCAGTGCATAAGGTGTTTCACCACTTTCATGTGGCTTTTTGGCCAGTATCTTTTGCTGAACTGCCAGATGTCAATGATATCCCCGTTGAGGATAACTGTTTTTGGCTTTACCGTTTTAAGGTAGTGCAACAGTTCCTTGGCATGGCAGCCGTAAGTGCCCAGGTGTACATCGCTCAACACCAATATATCCAGCTTTCGTTTTTTTATTTTATCCATCAATGGATCTTATAAAATTTCAGGGGCGGATAAAATGCAGATAGCATGGGCAGGAAGATCCTGACGGAAAGCTCCAGGATAAAATAGCTGATATTTTTCATGACGCCTTTTTATGGGTTAACAATAATGGCAAAATGAAGCCATTCCTGTAAACAAATGCTTACGCCAATGTTATATCTGTATTAAGAGGGAAATGCAGCGTCTTAATCTTTTTTACTCTGTAAAGTAAATCCAAACGTACTGCCCACATCGATCTTGCTGCGCACATGGATCGTTTGCCCGTGCGCTTCAATAATGTGTTTGCAGATGGCCAGTCCAAGCCCGCTTCCGCCAACCTTGCGGCTGCGGGCCAGGTCGGTGCGGTAAAAACGTTCAAATATGCGGAGGAGGTGTTCTTCAGCAATACCCGATCCGTCATCACTGATCTCGATCAAAACCCTGGCACCATCCACTTTATAAAAACTGGCTTCTATGGTGCCGTGCTGTTTCCCGTACTTGATGGCATTATCTACCAGGTTGATGAACACCTGCCGTATTTTTTCCTTGTCTGCAAAAACAGTCAGCGGCAATTCGCATCCTTTTTTAATAATTAACCTGATCTCTTTTTCATCTGCTTTGATCGATAAGGAATCATAAACTTCCTTTAACAGTTCCTGTATGATAAAGCTGTCTTTCAGTAAAAGCTGTTCGCCGCTTTCCAGTTTGGATATGGCATCCAGGTCATCCACCAGGTTTACAAGCCTGTCGATATTGCGGGATGTACTTTGCAGGAATTTTTTATTCACGTCCGGATTATCCAGTGCCCCGTTGAGCAGGGTATCCACGTATCCCTGTATGGCAAAAATGGGTGTCTTCAGTTCATGCGATAAATTTTGTAAAAACTCTTTACGGTAAGCCTCATTTTGTTGTAACACTTCCACTTCGGTTTTCTTTTGCCTGGCCCAGTTTTCTACATCTTCCCTCACTTCATCAATGCTTTTTTGGGGCAAAATATTTTTGTAATAAAATTCCTCTCTCTTACTTGCTTTGGTTTGGTAGATCAGTTTGTAAATGAGTTTTATTTT
>CAZBIK010000445.1:0-2311 GCA_964491955.1 uncultured Ferruginibacter sp. | reverse complement strand
TTTACATTATTTGTCCCTTTGGTCGGATCTGTTGCTGGTTCACTCTGGTTACCGCCAAAATCAGTGACCTCGTAATTCACACCGGCCAGGTCGAAAGTAACCGGCAAAACCAGTAAACTTACCGGCATCTGGTTGGTAAGCCTGATGTCATCAAACAGCCAGGTAAAATTGGCCGAGCCGTTGCCTGCTGTACCCAGGTCAAATATCAAAACAACTTTCTGGTATGTATTGCCTGTATTAATGGCCCTGAAATCGAATGCCATATCTTCCCAGGTATTGGCCAGGGTTGTAAGCACTTCCTTTTCAAAAAATATCCCGCCGTTTGTCAGGTTTTCAACCTTCAGCAAAACTTTTGCCCCTACCCTTGGAGAAAATACTTTCATCCTGAAAACCTTATTGGCCGAAAAATCAATCGGGTTACCAACAGTTATAAAACTGCCTGCCCAAACTTCAGGTGCATTTTTTACCATGCGTTCAACATTTGCACTGGTATTAATGCCATTCATCTGCGGGTTGGCAATTTTTGTGGATACACCGCCACCGAAATTGGTAAACGTATAATCCACTGTAGGAGATTCGAAGGTTATTGGTAATAAAACGGGATCTACGATGTTAACAGTTGTGGTATAAGTTGTGGTTGCGGCACCACCGCTGTAAGCAACTACCCTTACCGTATAGGTGCCAACCGCAGCATAAGTATGGCTGATGGTTTGCCCTTCTAAAAATGTCTGGCCGGCCTCATTGGGTACATCGCCCCAGAATATCCTGAAGAATGTTTCATACAGTGCGGTGGCAGAAACATCCAGTTTAAAATTATTAACCGGATCAATGGCCAGGTTCACCACCAGGTTTTCCGGTGCACGGAAAGACACGGTCAGTTTCTGAATCAGTTCGGTTGTTTTTCCATTCACTGCATAACCAACGATCTTCACATTGTATTCCCCTTCTGCATACACATGTGTTGTATTTTTTCCTGCCGCAACATTTACCGGCGTTGTGGTAGCATCACCATAATACACATAATAATAGATGGCTCCATCGCCATTGGGCGTAATGGTTACCAGTCCCGAATTGTCCTGGGTAATATCAAATAGCACAGAAAGTTTATCAGGTGCAGCTGCTGCGTCAACAAATGACAGATCATCGTTGATGGATTTTGTACAGCTTGCCATTACCAGTACAAGGCAAAAAGCGCTGAAGAAATATTTTATTGCATTCATAATCGTTCTTTTTAGTTGGTTTATGATTAGTAACCTGGGTTTTGTGTTAAGCCCGCCAGGTCCACTTCTCCCTGCGGTATGGGAAACAATTCATGTTTTCCGGCAACAAATCCCAATGGGCCCAGTACCGAAGCGGCTTTACCGGTTCTTACCAGGTCAAAAAAGCGTTCGCCTTCCATGGCCAGTTCCAGCCTTCTTTCAGCCAATATGGCTTCATACAAAGCAGTTCCTGTAGCGGTAATATCATGCAGCAGGTCGTTGAAAGTACGGCGACGTACCAGGTTCAGGTATGTTTGTGCCTTCATATCATTACCTGATTTATTGAATGCTTCGGCTGCCATCAGCAATACATCTGCATAGCGGATGGTACGGAAATTATTGGAGTAGTTCAATTCTACCTGTCCCGATGTTTCACCTTTGCGCGGCAGGTATTTTTGATTGTACAAACCTGTATTTTGATAAGGCGCAACCTGGTAGGTTATATTGAAAGAAGGGTTCGCGGTTTTATAGGCTTCAATATCCAGCACCGTTACTGCTTTTCTCTGGTCGCCTGCTGCATAAGCGGCGGCCAGGTTCTGGGTTGGTAAATTGGTGCTCCAGCCCGGGTTGTAAGGCATTGCGGCAGATCCGTTCAGGCCGCGTATGCCACACTGCTGTACAGAATAATTTCCCTGTCCACGGGTAACATGTGCCCAATCGTAAGTTGCCGATCCATTGGAGTACTGTATTTCAAAAACTGATTCAGGGCCATTTTCGCCCGACGGTAAAAAGATGGAATTGAAATCGGAAACCAGGGAAAATATACCGGAAGTAATTACATTATCGAGTATATCAGCAGCAGGCGCATATTTGTTTTGATATAGGTAAACTTTACCCAGTAAAGCCTGTGCAGCTGCTTTGGTTGCCCTCCCCTTTTCTGATTGTACAACCGGTAAAGACGCAATGGCCGTTGCCAGGTCAGTTTCAATTTGCTTATACACATCTGCCTGGGTGGCCCTGGTAATGGTTCCCAGGTCTGAGAAATTCAGCCTTCTGTCTACGAACAACGGTACACCCCCAAACATTTTTACAAGTGTGAAATAATAATAGGC
>CAZBIK010000444.1:0-2318 GCA_964491955.1 uncultured Ferruginibacter sp. | reverse complement strand
AGGTTACCATCAAAAGTTATTTATGGTATTATATCGGTGGTGGAATAGTACTGGCTTTAATGATCGCATTTTTCCTGTGGCGCTATTTTAAAAACCGCGGAAAAAAACCTGAATTACAGTTCAAGGGAAAATTGTCTCCTTATGATGAAGCCATGCTGGAACTGGAAAAACTGAAACAGTTCAACCTGCAACAGCCGGAAGATATAAAACAGTTTCATTCAAAGCTTGCAGGTATTTTTAAATGGTATATCAGCCGAAAACAACGGTTTAGTATCATGAACAAAACCACCGGTGATTTGCTGGTGCATTTAGCAGATAATAATCTGCCAAAAGAAATTATTACAGAAACAGCCACCGCACTCCGTATAGGAGATGCCGTGAAGTTTGCTAAATATTTGCCTGCAGAAACTGAGAGTAATGATACATTAGGGAAAATAAAAGGAGCTATAAACTTTATAAACCAGCCAACCGCAAACCAAAAACAGCAAATCACAAACAATCAATAAATTGCTTTTCGATTATTTCAACGATATCAGTTTCAGCCAGCCCTGGTTTTTCGCAGCATTTATTTTGGTGCCGCTAATGATTTTGTGGTATGCACTAAAAAATAACAGCCAGCAGGGGGCGGTGGTGATTTCTGATGCAGGTGCCAGAGGATTATCTTCCGCTAAAGCTTCGTTACGCCATTTCCCTTTTTTATTAAGGGTACTTGCCGTAAGCAGTATCATAGTGGCACTGGCCAGGCCGCAAACAAGAAGTGAATTACAGCATGCCGATGGAGAAGGGGTGGATATTGTTTTGTGTATGGATGTAAGCGGCAGTATGACGGCACAGGATTTTCAGCCCAACAGGCTGGAAGCTGCAAAAAAAGTGGCAGCCGATTTTGTAAACAGCCGCAACAATGACCGTATTGGCGTGGTGATTTTTGCCGGTGAAAGTTTTACGCAATGCCCCATTACCACTGATCATAATGTACTGATAAGCTCCATCGAGAATATTCATAATGGTTTGCTGGAAGATGGTACTGCCATTGGCAGCGGATTGGGTACCAGTGTTGACCGCCTGCGTAACAGCAAGGCTAAATCACGGATAATTATTTTATTGACTGACGGAGTTAATAACGGCGGATTGATTGACCCCGGCACTGCAAAAGAAATTGCTAAGACCTTTGGTATAAAAGTGTACACCATTGGTGTGGGTACAGAAGGATATGCACCACAGCCTTACAATACACCGATGGGGGTGCAAACGCAAATGGTAAAAGTTACCATTGATGAAAAGCTGATGAAGGAAATTGCTGTTGAAACCGGTGGCAAATATTTCAGGGCAAAGGATAATAACGAGCTGTCGAATATTTATGCTGATATTGATAAGCTGGAAAAATCAAAAGTGGAGGTGTCTTCCATTGCACGTTATACGGAGAAATTCTTTCCCTTTGTAATGGCAGCGCTGGCCTTTCTTTTTTTAGAAGTGCTGCTACGGTTTACAGTGTTTAAAAAATTCCCATAACCCCTCCAATTGCAGTCTGTTCAATCCAATTCGTGTAATTCGTTCTAATTCGTGACATTTGTGCATCATGAGAGCAACTGTTTATAAAAGTACCGGCAGCTGGTACGTGGTTAAAGATAAAAATGGCGACTTTTTCAATGCCCGCATTTTGGGTAAGTTTAAAATGGACGGGCTTACCAGCACCAATCCCATTGCCGTGGGTGATGAAGTGGAAATTGAAACGGAGAATGAGCTCGAAGGCTCTGTAACAATAACTGAAATTCACCAGCGGAAAAATTATATCACCCGTACTTCGCCGGCCAATAAACACCAGCATCATATTATTGCTTCTAATTTAGACCAGTCGCTGCTGTTTGCCACTTTAAAAGAACCCAAAACATCGCAGGGGTTTATCGACCGATTTTTAATCTCCTCCGAATCATTTCATATACCCACCATCATTGTTTTTAATAAAGCCGATATTTTTAAAAAGAAAGAAGAAGAAAAATTCAGCGAACTGAAAAAAATGTATGAAGCTATCGGTTACACGATAAAAAAAATAAGCGTGGAAACGGGAGAAGGGGTGGATGAATTATCGGCACTGCTGAAAGATAAAGTAACATTACTCAGTGGCCACAGTGGTGTGGGTAAATCTTCTTTTTTGAACCGGCTGTCTCCTGATATGAATTTAAAAACACAGGATGTAAGCGGCTGGAGTGGTAAGGGTTTGCATACCACCACTTTTGCAGAAATGTATGATCTGCCTTTTAGCGGTCAGGTAATCGACACTCCGGGGATAAGGGAGCTGGGACTGGTGGATATTCCCAAAC
>CAZBIK010000443.1:0-2330 GCA_964491955.1 uncultured Ferruginibacter sp. | reverse complement strand
TAATTGATCGTAGGTTTCTTTTTAAACATGTGCATGAATGTGATCATCATGCCTTTAAAAATAGCGACCAGGTACAACCGCTCCAGGAAATTCATTTTCCGGCGGTCAACCTGTTTTACCCTGTTAGTTAATGCCTGCATATATTTTTCCGTTTTTCACGGTTTTATTTTTCTTTAACCCGCCTTCGACATCCCGATAGCTATCGGGACTGGCTGACAATTCGTTTTACAAAATTAAAAATGCCAGTTGTTTTGTTTTAATAAGATCACTGCACCTGTTACCAGCATATTCAATAATGCCAGCGGTATCAGTATTCGCCAACCCAGGTGCATCAACTGGTCGTACCTGAATCTCGGGATCGTCCACCGCACCCACATGAACAGGAATATAAAACAGACCACTTTGGCCATCAGGGCCAGTACACCAAACACAGCCATCCAGTTCTGATCGTAATTGGCTTCATTTACAAATGGTATATCATATCCGCCAAAGAACAGGGTTGCCATGATCACGCTGCTCACAAACATATTGATATATTCGGAAAAAAGGTAAAAGCCCAGCTTCATGGACGAATATTCGGTATGATAACCGCCGATCAGTTCATTCTCTGCTTCGGGCAGGTCAAATGGTGTGCGGTTACATTCTGCAAATGCACAGATCAGGAACAATAAAAAGCCCAGTGGCTGGTAAAAAACATTCCAGTACCCGGCCTGTTGCTGCAATACCATTTCTTTCAGGCTCAGCGTTCCCGTTACCATCAACAGGGCGATCAGGGAGATACCCATCGCCAGTTCATAGCTGATGATCTGTGAGGCAGCCCTGAGGCCACCCATCAGGGAATACTTGTTGTTGCTGGCCCAGCTGCCGATCATGATCCCATAAACACCCATGCTCACTACGGCAAAAACATATAAAATACCTACGTTCACATCAGCGATCTGTAACGAAATCTCACGGTCAAACAGGTTTACTGTATTTCCCCAGGGAACAACAGCGCTCGTCATGATGGCTGTTAACATGGCCAGCGAAGGGCCGAGAATGAATAAGGCCTTGGAAGAAAAATCGGGAATGATCTCTTCTTTAAAAAACAATTTTAATCCGTCGGCAACAGGTTGTAAAATACCGAAAGGCCCGGCACGGTTAGGCCCCCGCCTGTCCTGCAGTACGGCGGCAATTTTCCTTTCCCCATAAGTGGCATACATAGCAATAACAAGAGATGCCATTACCACGATAACGATCAGAACCAGTTTCTCAATAATCAATGCCAAATCAATTGCTAAAAGCATAAACCAGTTTTAAAATTTTACTCTTTAGGTAAGCCCCATTGTGTTGATTCTCCCGTACCTTTTACAAAATCCCCTGATCTTTCAAAATCCTCCTGTTGCGACGGCCTGTCGATTTCACTTAAATGAATATTGGGATTATTTACCCCGCTTACATTGTGTATGTTCATCAATAATTTCGGATCACGGCCATGCAATACTTTTTTAATGGTATCCGCCGGCATCTCCAGTGTCTTGTATTTATTGGCCCCGATCACCGAATGGCGGCTGATGGTTGTCAGTCCTTCGATGGTCCAGTCGCCTGTTTTCTTTTTATCAAAACGGCAGGTATTGCATATCCAGCCGGGTTTGCCATCGTAGCTCTGTACTTCTCCCCACTGGTCCTTACGGGCTGTAACCCGGTACACTTCATCACCGCGCAACCACAAAGTAGCCTTACCGCAGCATTTGGGATTATCGCAGTTGCGGTGGGCATCCACCGGTTTGGTGAACCAAACCCTGTTCTTAAAACGGAAGGTTTTATCAGTTAAAGCGCCTACCGGGCAAACATCGATCATGTTTCCGCTGAAATCATTGTCAATCGCCTTTGAAATATAAGTGGATATTTCTGCATGATCGCCGCGGTCGAGGATACCATGTACTCTTTTATCGGTGATCTGGTCGGCCACATAAGTACAGCGGTAACAAAGGATACACCTGGTCATGTGCAATTGTATAAATGGCCCGATATCTTCCTTTTCAAAAGTCCTTCTTTTAAATTCGTAGCGGGTGCTTTCTTTTCCGTGATCATAACTGAGGTCCTGCAGGTGGCATTCACCGGCCTGGTCGCAGATGGGGCAATCAAGCGGGTGATTGATCAGTAAAAATTCAACCACGCCGTTCCGGGCATCGATGACCTTGTCACTGGTGATGTTTTTTACCACCATGCCATCCATGACTGTTGTTCTGCAGCTGGCCATTAATTTCGGCATGGGCCTTGGATCGGCTGTTGAGCCTGCAGCCACTTCCACCAGGCAGGTACGGCATTTTCCGCCGCTGCCTTCCAGT
>CAZBIK010000442.1:0-2331 GCA_964491955.1 uncultured Ferruginibacter sp. | reverse complement strand
GATGAACCCTGTTTTACCAATGTCGTTTGTATTTCTGCCAGGGCAGCATGAATAAATTCCACACGCCTGTCTGCTTTATTTGAAAGTTTGTCCAGTATATTTTTATCGAAGATAAAGATTGGCAAAACCGGGTTGCCTGATCTCAAAGCATGGTAAAGGCCCGTGTTGTCGGCCAGGCGAAGGTCACGCCGGAACCAGAATATATTTACTGTTTGCAAATCAGGCACAGTTTAATGATAGTAAGTAGAGTGTAAACAGCTGTATTATACATTTGTTGCGAAAACAGCCTGGTAAATTTTTTGAGCCCGGCTGTTGGAATATATTTTATTGCCGACCGATCGTACCCAGCGCATGTGGTGGATGGAATTGGTTAAAAATACTTCATCGGCAGACAACAGGTCATCTATGGTCATTTCCGTTTCTTTAACAGGTTGGTTCATTTTTGCCAGCTGATGCAGGATATTTTTCCGCATGATACCGGCGATACAGCCTTCAGCCAGTGACGGGGTGCATACCAGGTCATTTTTAATGGTGAAAATATTGGCGATGGTGGAGTCACATACCCTGCCTGCCGTATTCAGCAAAACCGCATCGTTCCATTTTTCATTTTTTGCATGCAGGGCCGCCATTACATAAGGCAAAAAATTATTGTGTTTCAGGTTGCTGAGTACATCACAGCATTTTTTTGCATCACCGTAAATTCCCAGAACCAGCCCATTGCTGTTCCATGCCCCGGATCCTTCCGGCAATGGCCAGGTTTGTATTATATAATTGGGTGTATGGTTAACGGCATCATACAACCCGCCATCCCCCCTGAAAACGGTAATACGTATACGCGCCATTTGTTGATGGCCATTTTTATGCAATAACGAAATAATTTCTTCCTGTAATGCATCCGGTGTAAAATGCCTGGGAATGTTAAACTGTAAAACCTGCATGCCATGCCACATCCTCGCAAAATGTTCGTCTGTAAACTGCAACCGGCCATGGATACTTTTCATGGTTTCAAAAATGCCGTCACCATACCTCAATCCACGGCCGGATGGCTGCAGTACAGCAGTTTGCTCTTTATATGTTTTGCCATTGTAATTAAAATATTCCATCAGTCAAATATACCATTTACAAACCGCCGGACAAATCCCGGGCTGTTTCAAAAATAAATGCCCCCCGAAGAACGGGAGGCAAATTTTCATTATAGTTTTAGAGAACAGAGATGAAATACAGGATCAACAGTTAAAACTCTTCATTCAGGATATTATGTTTTACAGCGTACATGATGAGGCCGGCCGTACTTTTTGCGCCGGTTTTCACTTTCAGTTTATCCCGGATGGCTTCAACGGTACGGGGACTGAGATCAACAAGGTCAGCTATTTCCTTGGTACTTTTTTCTTCACACATTAATTTCAGGATCAGCATTTCCTTATCATTCAAATGAGCCTCCTGCTGAACCATACGCTGGGGTGTAACATCATTGCGCTGTTTCAGGTTGGTAAGCAATGCCTTATTGGTCAGGGAATTAAAATAATACTCCTGTTCAAAACAGGTTTTAATTGCTTCATAAATAATTTCGCTGTCGCTGGTCTTGGTCAGGTAACTGTTGGCCCCGATCTCCATCAGCTTGGTGATCATACTGTGGTCATCCATCATGGTCAGCATGATGATCTTCACATTGGGATACAGTTTTTTAATTTCCGGCAAGGCTGCAATACCATCCATGATCGGCATCTGGATATCGAGCAGGATCACATCAACCGGTATCATTTTAAGCATGTTCAGCAGGTGCATTCCATTATCAGCTTCCCCGATAACTTTAACATCCTTCTTGGTACTTAAGGCAGTTTTTACACCGGCCCGGTACAAAACATGGTCATCCGCAATAATCACTTTGATCGGTTCGGTTATATTTTCATTTGGTATCATAATAGCATTATTTGCACTTTATACAGGATCAATACTTATATAAACGCAGCCTGCAAGTTCAAATTATATTCAAACAGAATAAAGCGTGTAATTACCCATTGTACTTCATGGGGTTTTTACGCAGTAAACAGCGGAAAATAACGTTTCCTTTTCCGCAAATGTAGAAAAATTTCTATGTTCATATAAATACATGGCTAATTTTTTAAAGAATAATTAAAGGAGAACTGGTAAATGGGAAATGAATATTCAAGCTCAGGCTGTTTTACATATTTATAATAAATAACCTTTATGTTTATTAGGTTATTGATCTCTATACCAAATCTTACTGAATAGCTATGGTAATATCCTGTGGTCTTGATATCCGGTAATAATTCCAAGATCTTTTTTGGTATGGTATAAGTACTGATATAA
>CAZBIK010000441.1:0-2357 GCA_964491955.1 uncultured Ferruginibacter sp. | reverse complement strand
AATAGTGAACCGGTAGATGGCCCAGCTGACCAAACGAGTTAAGTCGGGTGGTTCGTTACAAACAACCGTAAAACCGGCAAGCGGCGAACTGGTCATGGAAGCAGCTATAATACTAAGTGCTGTTGGCGTGGTTGCCAAATTTGAGATCATCGAGCTGTAGCAGTGGGGCATTAAAACAGAAAAACGAAAGATCGGAAGGGATGCTTTTGGGCAAACCAATATACCCGGCCTTTATGCCATTGGCGATTGTACACCGGGGCAGGCATTGGCACATGTTGCCAGCAAAGAAGGCATCAATGTTGCCGAGCATTTGAGCGGTCACCATCCCCAGCCAATGGATTACAACAATATACCCGGCTGTACCTATTGCAGCCCCGAAATTGCCAGTGTGGGTTATACCGAAAAAGCGGCTAAGGATGCAGGTTATGAAGTAAAAGTGGGTAAGTTCCCGTTCATGGCCAGCGGCAAGGCCAGTGCAGCCGGAGCCACGGAAGGTTTTGTAAAAGTTATTTATGACGCCAAATACGGCGAATTTTTAGGCTGCCACATGATCGGTATGAACGTAACGGAAATGATCGCCGAAGCGGTTGTTGCCCGCAAGCTGGAAACTACGGCACATGAAATACTGAATGCCGTTCACCCGCACCCCACCATGAGCGAAGGCATGAAAGAAGCAACTGCAGTGGCTTATGGCGAGGCTACGGATATATAGTCCTGAGCGAAGTCGAAGTGCAGTTTATAAAATCTAACTTAATTATATTAAAAATCCCATCCGCTCTTCGCAGATGGGATTTTTAATGCTGTACATACCCTGTGTTTCTACAGCATTCAAATTCATTTTTCACGGATCAGGGGCAACTCCACAAAAAAAGTAGTTCCAACCCCTTCTTCTGTTTCAAACCATATTTTTCCCCTGGCCTGCTCCACGATCCCCTTGCTCATGGCTAGCCCAAGACCGGTGCCGGATGTTTTGGTGGTGAAATTCGGCGTGAATATTTTCGATTGCAGTTCACCGGATATGCCATTGCCATTGTCTTTAATTTTGATCAGCACATGGTCATCCGCGATCTCTTCATGTATACTGATCATGACCCTTCTTTCGGCTGGTATTGCCTGCATGGCGTTTAAAATAAGGTTGGTAAACAGGCGGTTTAAATGCGTACGGTCGGCATTCACCAAAACCGGTACCGGTGAAGGGTTCCATACGATCTGGATCCTGTCGTCTACGGCATGGAGTTCGGTAACGGGCCTGATCACATCATGCAGGTTGACCACTTCATTTTTAGGATTCCCGATATTGGCAAACTGGCTGAATTCGCCGGCGATATGATTCAGGTGTTCGATCTGTTCTACCAGGGTTTTTGAAACCTTTGCAGTAAGTTCTTCTATGTTATTTGCTTTATTTAAAATCGACTTTTGCAAATATTGCAGGCTCAGTTTCATGGGTGTAAGCGGGTTCTTGATCTCATGTGCAACCTGCCTGGCCATTTCACGCCAGGCCCCTTCGCGTTCGCTTTTGGCCAGCGCTACGGCGCTCTCTTCCAGTTTGGCCACCATTTTATTGTATTCCTTTACCAGGTCGCCGATCTCATCATTTCGCCTCCAGTCAATGGCTTCATTGTGTTTACCCAGGTTAACAGCCTTCATTTTTTCACTGATAAATGAAAAGGAACGGGTGATCCGGTTTGTAATGAACAGGGCAATGATACCGGCTATTAAAAAAATAAAGGCATTCAGGTTGATGATGGTCACCAGGAAATTGGCGATCTCTTCCTGCAATTTGCTTTCACTGGTAAAATAGGGAATATTCAGGTAGGCATATTCCCTGCCGCCCGCATCAATGACCGGCACATAATTGCTCACGAAGTTCAGTTTCCCGATCTTTTCCTTTTTAAAGAACTGCACTTCCTTTTTCCGGTTCAGGTGGTAATAGGCAATGGGATCCATCTTTGTACTCACCACTTTTTTGGTATAAGGCAGGGGCAATGAGGATACCTGCAGGTTCCCATCAAGGTCGTACAGGTTAACATCAACCGCGTGTATCTCAGATATCTTGTCAATTACTTTTTCCAGTTTTTTAAGGTATGCTTCATCATTTGCAGTAATGATCTCATCCAGGTCAGCCATTTCATTCAGGGAAAGCCTTACTTCATTTTCCATTACCTGGATGACCCTGCTCAGTTTTTCGCGGTTGCTGTTCTCGTACCGGGTGATAAAGAATAAAATCGTGGCAACGCCGATCACAAAAAAAGAAAGTACACTGATAAAAATAACGGTACCGTGAATCTGGTTGCGTATACTCAGTTGCATGAAAGACCTGATCCTTTCACTGTTCAGCCTGGAACGCAGGCTGATAT
>CAZBIK010000440.1:0-2383 GCA_964491955.1 uncultured Ferruginibacter sp. | reverse complement strand
ACATCTGGTCATCAGTGACCAGGCTGGTCGTGTTAATATCGAGCGCTTTTTTACATCCGGCCCCGCATAAAAGCAAAAGACCGGTTATGATAAATAGTAATTTTGTTTTCATTTGACTTCTTTAAAGGGTTAAGTTCAAACCGATGGTATAGGTTCTTGGGATAGGCATTCCATAGCCGGTATCATAACCCATATAGTTGACCAGTTCCGGGTCTGTTCCGCTGTAGTTGGTGATGGTAAATAGATTATTTCCAGTTGCATAAACCCTGATTCCCGATATTTTGCGTTTTTTGAGCCATGCCGTATTGCTGAGATCGTAGCTTAATGTCGCTGACCTCAGTTTGGCATAAGATCCATTTTCCAGAAATAGCGTTTGATCTGCCTGATATGGGTTCACAGAACTCCATGGATTGTAAACCGGATATTTAGTGTAATCTCCTGTTTTACTCCAGAAAGTGATTTCTTTGATGCCACTTAGCTTATCTACGCCTTCTCTGTTGGCAAAGTCAAAACGGTTTGCCATCTCACTGTTGATGATGTCGCGACCCAAAGCATAAGAGAACAGGACATTTAGAGAGAAATTCTTATAGCTGAAGTTGTTGCTGAATCCTCCCGATAGAACCGGACTGATGTGGCCTTTAAGGATTTTATCCTGATCGTCAATCACAAAATCTTGATTGGTGTCCTTCCATTTTGGATCACCTGCTGTTAAAGGAATGCCGTTATAACTGAGCTTTTTACCGGTGCCGGGGTTCACCGGAACCTCTGCATCACTATTGTAAATCCCCTCATTCTGCAGCAACCAATAATTGTCAATCGGTTTGCCGATCGTTAGTTTTCGGTTGTTACTGATAAATCTGGTTGCCTTGCCGGGTAAAGCAATCAGTTTGTTTCGGTTGGTTTGTATCGTAACACCCGGACTCCATTGGAAATCTTTGGTATGGACCAGCAGCGCAGTTAGACTCAGCTCAACTCCCTGATTCCTTACATTCATGCCATTCAAAAGGCGGTTGTTAAAACCGTATTCTGAAGGAACAGGGATTTGCAAGGCGAGGTTTTTATCAGCCTTGGAATAAAGCTCGATATTGGCATTAATCCTGTTATTGAGCATAGAGAGTTCGAAGCCCAGGTTTAGCTGTTCAGTATACGGGGTGCTTACACCAAAGCCAGTATATCCTCTACTAAATGGTAAGCTTAATGTTGGAATCCCTGCGTAAGATGGAATATTCTGACTGCCATTCCAACCAATATCTACTGTATATCCCGGGCCATATCCATTGTTGTTGTCTAAAAATGTACGGCCTATTCTGCCATAACCTGCGTACAATTTTAAGTTGTTAATCAGCTTTGACGACTGGAGGAAATCCTCTTTCGTTAAATTCCAGTAAGCGTTTGCTGAGGGAGAAAAGAACCAGCTTGTACCATTTTGATACAAAGTAGAGCTGCCATCAGTGCGTAACATGACATCAATGCCATATTTTTCCTGATAGCTGTATCCCATATTTCCGTAAAAGGAAGTCATGTTTTGGTTGATATAGTCCTTGTAGGTAGAAACCATAGTCGGGTCAAACGTATTATTTTGATAACCATTCGTTTTGATGACTTTTATGAAATCTGAAGGGCCCCGGTATGCTTTTGTATAGTCGTATTTGTACTTATCATACCTCAGCGTCTGACCAAGTGCAACGGAAATCCGGTGCACTCCGGCCAAAGTGTTGGCATAGGAAATGGAATTGTCCATATATACCCTTCTGTTGAAACCGGTATAGTAAGAAATGAAACTATTGCCTTCATTGATGGAGGCAGGAACAAAATACTCCCGGGTATTGTCGCCAACCACCATAGCAGAAAGCGACCTGATCTGAATTTTATCAGATACATTATATTTGGCGATCAGCTGACCTTGCAGATAAGCATTTTTATTGACGTCCGACAGCTTCTCTGAGTTGCCATAAAACACGTTCAGTTGATCTTTGTTTGGCGGAAGTGGGGTGGTTAAATCGGGTAAATACTCTTCTTCTGTAAATCTGCTTAATAAAGATTGGTTGCGTTTTCTGTTTAATAAAGCACCAGAGAGATTGGTGTAGATTTCTAAATCTTTAATGGGTAAGATGTTGATTTTTAGAAATACATTGTAGCGGTCTAAACCTGTTTTGTCTACTGTTCTTGCCTCTTTTTGCGGTCCTACTCCAAATGAAAAGTTAGCCCGTTGTTTACCTCCGGAGATGGAAAAGGAGTTTCCGGTGATGTAGTTGTTGCTGTAATAAAGCTCATCCCAGTTTGCTGCCCCAAAATAGGCCGGTTGTGAAGCGTCAGAGAGGTAAATGGGGTAATTCGCCTTTAAGGCAGGGGAGTCGTATTTGTTGTAAAACTGCATTCTGAA
>CAZBIK010000439.1:0-2397 GCA_964491955.1 uncultured Ferruginibacter sp. | reverse complement strand
CGCCAAAAATAACAGTGAAACGCAAAACGCAACCTTTGTAAAGATCACCAATGCGGGTATGCGTGAAAGCCATGCACATGATATTGAGATCACGAAGGAGGCGCCGAATTATTCAAGATAGTATCCTGTCAGCACGGGAAACTGAACCAAGAGGAATTAAATGATCAATATTCAATGCTCAATGTACAATATTCAATTATGGTGTAAACAGTCTATAAGCTTTTCCACTTGAAAATTGAACATTGAATATTGTTTATTGAATATTAAATGTTACACGCATTATTATACTAAACAATTAAACTGTAATGTTAAAACCGGGGACTCTTGTCATACTTTTCATTTTTAATTTTTCATTTTTAATTTTTACCCCGGCACTGGCTCAAGACAGCTCCAGGCTCCGCATCTCCCTCCTCACCTGCACACCCGGCGAAGAATTGTATTCCACTTTCGGGCACAGCGCTTACCGGGTTATTGACAGTACAAGCATGACCGACTTTGTTTACAATTACGGCACTTTTAATTTTGATGATGACGGGTTTTACATGAAATTTTTAAGGGGGCAGTTACTGTACTATGTATCCGCAGAATATTTTCCCGATTTTAAAAATTTATACCAGTCAACCAACCGGGGAATGACCGAACAGGTGCTGGACCTTACCGCCGCAGAAAAGATCAGCATTCAGCATTTTTTAAACGAAAATTTAAAGGAAGAAAATAAATATTACAAATACGATTTCTTTTTTGACAACTGTACCACCCGGCTGCGGGATATTTTAAAAAAATACAAAGACTCAACCTTTACCCTTAAGCCCGTAATGCCTGCGGGCAGCCGGTTCAGGCAGGCCATACACGGTTATCTTGACCGCAACCATAAATACTGGAGCAAGCTGGGCATTGATATTTTAATGGGCAAGCCTACTGATGCGGTGATGACCCCCGGACAGATGCAGTTCCTGCCCGACAACCTGATGATCAGTCTCGACAGCAGCGATTATCCCATGCTGTTATCTTCACAGAATTTATACCCCGTTACGGATGTACATGATAAAAAATCTTTTTTCACCCCTTTCATGGTTTTTTCGATACTGGCAATTTTCATTGTGCTGCTGGGATATGTAAAAAACAGGTTTACACAGGCATTACTGCAGGGATTTGACGGGATGTTCTTTTTCCTGGCCGGCCTGCTCGGCTGCATTATTCTTTTTATGTGGTTTGGTACGGAGCACAGCATGACCAAGGATAATTTTAACCTGTTGTGGGCATGGCCAACGCATGCTATCATGGCTTTTTTTATAAACAGCAAAAAGAACTGGGTGCAACAGTATTTTAAATTTACGGCCGTGGCATTGATGGGTGTTTTAATAAGCTGGTTCTTTTTGCCGCAGCAAATGAATAGTGCATTAATACCGGTTATACTGCTGTTGATCTATCGTAGTGTAAAAAAATCTTTTGCCACGAATTGACACGAATTTTTTTCCATTAATAGCGAAGTATCATGCAACTGAATTCCATCACATACCAATCTTCCAACATCTTCTACCGTACCACCGGTAAAGGCAGGCCTGTTATTTTTATCCATGGCTTTGCCGAAGACGGCGAGATATGGAAAAACCAGGTTGAATTTTTAAAGCAGCATTTTTATTTAATTATCCCCGACCTGCCCGGCAGCGGAAGATCAACAGTTATCAGCCGGCAGCTGGCAGTTGGCATTGAAGATTATGCTGAAGTTATTAAAGCTGTTTTGGATAAAGAGAAAATTTCTCAGTGTGCCATGGCAGGCCACAGCATGGGCGGCTACATTACACTGGCTTTTGCCGAAAAATATCCAGGCATGTTAACCTCCATCGCACTTGTTCATTCATCCGCATTTGCTGACAGTGAAGAAAAAAAAGCCAACCGCTTAAAATCCATTGATTTTGTAAAAAAGAACGGGGCATATGAATTTTTAAAAGCGGTGATCATAGATCTGTTTACCGAAAAATGGGCATCAGAAAATGCCGCTGCTGTTGAAACCCAGGTGGAGAAAAGTAAAAGCTTTACCGATGAAGCCATCATTCAATACTACCGGGCCATGATCGCCAGGCCCGACAGAACCCATGTTTTAAAAAATTTTCCCAAACCAATCCTTTTCATCATAGGCGAACATGATAAAGCCGTACCCTTTGAGCAAAGTATGCAGCAATGTTACCTGCCCGTTCAATCCCATATTCATATTTTACGCAACAGCGCCCACATGGGCATGCTGGAAGAAGCGGGGAAAGTAAATCATGCACTCCTGCAATTGAAATAATATTTTTTAACAGCTTCGTACGTTAAAAAGGAAGCGTTTTTCACTATTTTTAGGTCATTTTATAGTCTTAATTAACAACATGAGAAAATTCCCGGTTTTCATTTCCC
>CAZBIK010000438.1:0-2398 GCA_964491955.1 uncultured Ferruginibacter sp. | reverse complement strand
TTGGACCTTAAATAATCATCCCCCAGTATGGTCCCGGTATAATAATCATCCCAGGTGGTCTTTATTTTTTTGGGTGATAATTTTTGCAAAAAACTTTCAAGCCCTTTCAACAGGATCTCCAGTTTTTGTTTCGAAAAATTATTTTCGCTGCCCGTTTCCTTCTTTTGTTTACCGGCAAATTTTACCTGCAGGTGAACATGCAGCAGGGTATCCATATTCCATTTTGACTTACCGGGTAACAGGGCTGCCAACACATCCATGGGTATGCCGTTTGGATAAACCGTAAACATTTTATGCAAACCGGGATGGCAGTAATGCATGAGCAGCAATGGCGCTAAAAAACTTTCGCAGAACTGGCGATAGGCGATCCAGGGTTTACCTTCAATGTAATTTTCAAATGAAAGGGTATCAATAAATACAGGTTTGCCTTTGTGAAACTGGATATTGAATGGTGTTGCATCCTTCAGCATCATTCCTTTTTGCAAAGAGGCCTGGGTTATTTGTAAAGTCAGCAATGCGGCATCCTTCCACATATCAAAACTCCATTCGTAGGGATAACTGATAAAAAGGATCTGTTCGGGCAATATTACCCTGCCTTCAGAAAAATGGAAAGCTCCGGTATCCTGTATTTCACGGTGTCCAACCAGCTTGTTTTTTTTTACCAGTTCATCATACAGGCCGCTGTTCATTAACTGTGCATAATGAATTTCATAGTCCGGATGGATGTACCGGTATATCCTGCCCTCATGATCAAAAACAAAACCTTCAGGATCTCTATATGAAGCAGGATGGGGTTGCATGTATTAAGGGATTGATTTGATGGTTGCTTTATTCAACCTTATCTTTTTCTTTCTTTGCGGCTCTTTTACCAAACAGGAATGTTTTGATGGCCAGCCAGAAATTCTTAAAAAAGAAACTGATGCCGAGTACTGCGGCTATGATCATTTGCAGGATATAACTGCCGCTGCCCGGGTCAATATATAAGAAGATGGTTTGCATAGCTGAATTGTAATTTACACGAAATTAGCAAATGCAGGGGAATCGCTGCATAAAAAGAGCAAACAGGGCCTGTTTATATTTTTGGTAGATTTGATCATCTAAAAATATATCTATGGCTTTCATTAACTACAATACCAAAAACAGGGTGACCATTTTTCCGGGTGTACAAAGTGCCATGGAACATTCGGACCGGATCAGCTATGGTTGTGTTAGCCTTGAAGAAGGCGTAACCGTACCGGTTCACAGCCACCCGCATGAACAATGGACCTATGTGCTGGAAGGGCAAATGGAATTTACACTGAATGGCGAAAAACAAATGCTGCTGCCCGGAATGGGCGCCTATATACCATCAGATGTATTACACGGCGCTGTTGCAGTTACTGCCTGCAAAGTGATCGATGTTTTTACCCCGGTGAGGGAAGATTACCGTGCATTAGGAACGGAGAGCAGTGAAAATAAAGGATGATGTTGGATACAGGATACAGGATGCAGGATATTTGTTAAGTACTCTTGATGGCTGTGTTACTGTACTTCATCCGGGATCCCGGATCCTGTATCTTTTCTCGTTCTGAATGAAAAATGCTTCTGGCTCAGATAACTGATGGTTACCACGATACAGGTTGTAATGACCTGGCTGAGAATGGCATTCATTAAAAATACCTCTACCAGTAATTTCAGGCATAGATAATTGAGCACCAGGTTGAAAGAAAAGGAAAGAAAATAACGCACCAGTTGTATCCGCCCCCTTAAATTGGAATCCACGAATACCACAAATTTCATCAATAAAAAACCGACTATAAAATTGATGCAGAAAGAAACGAACAGGGATGCGATATGCGGTTTAAAGGCAAAGAAACCAAAATCAAAATTCTGCTTTTCAAAAATATACTCGTAACTGATGAAATAAATGAACAGTCCCAGTACTGTATTGCTGCCGCCACAAACGGCATAACGGAAAGTCTGTTCCGGCATCCATTTACTGAACGGCGGGTAAAAAAAATCAATGAATGCTATGATCTTGTCTTTGGGCATTAAAATATCATTGTACGATGTACGTTGTTTGATGTACGTTAAAATTTAGTAAACAGGCGAACATCGTACATCTAACATCCTACATCTCGTTTCAGGAATACAATTCCGCCCTCGCTTCCTTCACCCTTTCATCAGCGAGGTATTCATCGTAGGTCATCAACCGGTCGATCATTCCTTTTGGTGTTAATTCAATGATCCGGTTGGCCACCGTTTGCATGAACTGGTGATCGTGCGTGGTCAGTAAGATCACACTGTTATAAGCCACCATATTGTCGTTGAATGAAATGATACTTTCCAGGTCGAGGTGATTGGTTGGCTCATCCAGGATCAGCACATTGGGGTTCTGCAGCATCATCTTGCTGATCAT
>CAZBIK010000437.1:0-2405 GCA_964491955.1 uncultured Ferruginibacter sp. | reverse complement strand
CTACTTTCATCTTCACACCGTAGTCAAAATTGAGATGAGGGATATTAGGACCAATGAATGCCAGGTCGCTTCCTTCATACTTAGAAATATGATCGCCGATATGACGAAACCCCTTATCCGCTTCTGCATAAACGATCTCGTATTCAGGATGAAAATGCCAGTAAAAAGTATCATTCAGGTTGGGGTCAAGCAATATCCTGAAAGAGGATCCTGAACTGGCTGATAAAGCTTCCCTTTTTGCTTTCATTTGTCTGTTTTTGGCAAACCACTATCAATTTACACAATAAAAATATCAATACAGTGCAAAAACCTGCCATTGCAGATGTTGTATCCCCCTGCCTTTGGAAGCTAATTTTGGTATAACAAAACGAGTTGCCATGTGTTACCAACCTTCCAAAACCAAATCTTACAACAAAAAACAGTCGCCCGTATTTCTGCCAGGCAATCAGCCAGTAAAGAGTGAGGTTGTATCCACGGTTAAGATTTGTAAACACCGGGCCGACGATGGCTGGTGCAGCAAGAGCCAGCGTCAATGCCCTTTATACCGTTCTGAATTTATCAATTATTAAATAATCAATATGAAATGAGCCATAAAAATTTTCTAGCAATTTATACCAACCGCGATGAAAATTTTTATGGGGAATTCCATTTGACAAAAAAAAATAAAAATATACAAATGAAACAGGAAACCATGATCCCGACGATGATCCCGGACAATGCGCATAAAGAAATTCCCGGTAATCCATCGGTGGCTAAAACCAGCCAGCACAAATTAAATGACCGCAGCAATGGTCAACCACTTCGTGTACTGAGTGAGGAAGACTGGCAGTTCTGGATCACCAATGGCTATATCGTTATCAAGAATGCTGTTCCGCCCGAACAGGCAAAAGCAACAGCCGATTTTTTATGGGAGTTTGAAGAAAAAGACGCTGAAGATCCGGGAACCTGGTACACGGCACCCCGTGCCGAAATGCAAATGAAAGAGCTGACCAATACGGGTATGGTTGAAGTTTATAATCACCAGCACTTATGGAATAACCGGATGACACAAAGAGTGTATGATGCTTTTGTAGATATATGGGGAACAGAAAAACTATGGGTTACTATTGACCGGGCCAATCTGAATTTTCCAATAAAACCGGGTTTTGAATATAAAGGGTTTATCCATTGGGATTATAATCCTGAAACAAAACCGGTAAACGTACAGGGTGTGATTGCATTGGCAGACCAGACAGATGAGAACATGGGCGGCTTTCAATGTGTTCCCGATCTGTTCCGTACGTATGATACCTGGAAACTCACGCAGGCCGAAGGCTGGGATCATTTTAAACCCGATACTACTGGTTTTGAATTGAAGAAAGTAAAAATGGAGGCCGGTGATCTATTAATTTTTAATAGCTTACAACCGCATGGTATTCGCCCGAACCTTAGTAAAGATAAAGTCAGGATCGCCCAATACATTTCGATGATGCCGGCTGAAGAAGAAAATGAAACATTGCGCCAATGGAGAATCAATTCATGGAAAAACAGGATCGCACCTGAAGGTTATGCTTTTCCCGGCGATCCCCGTAAATGGGAACAGGTAAAATATGGTACTGCAGAATTAAATGAATTGGGTAAAAAATTATTGGGGCTGGAAAAATGGTAAGCGATAAATAGCAGGATTGTTTATTATACTTATTGGCAAAAGTATAAGGTTGGTGATCCGGTCCAACGATACCGGGATAGTACCTGGGCATAAAGGGCTGCCTTATACATCAATAATGAGGTATAATAATTTTCGCCTGTTGAATAGAAGGCTATCAACTTGCAATTTCTGCAGCCGGCGCTGCCATCGTAAATCCTAATTGCTGGTACATGCTCATAAAATCGAAATTGTTCCAGCCTTCAATGATCTTGCCATCCTGAATTCTTACACATGTCATTCCGGTGAAGTGGACTTTTTGACCGCCGGTAGTGGTAGCATCTACAATACAACGGGAAGTTTCACAATCGTCCTGTGATACCACGTCTTCCACTTCAAGATGGATCTGTGGAAACTGGCTCCTGAAACTGCGGAAAAATTGTTTGAAGGCTTCCGAACCCGTCTCTTTAATTTCTTCAATGCCATGCACGACAGCATTGGCATCCATCATTTCATCAATCGCGTCTTCACGACCTTTGTTCCATACTTCCTGCATCCAGCGGTAAGTAAGAGTTGAATTTTTGTCAGGCATAAAAGGTTGTTTAAGATTAGAAAATGAAGGTAGAAATTTGGCTGAATAAAAGTTTAATTTTTCTTACCATGCCCGGTGCTTGTCCGGGCTACGATCAATAAATAAGGCCCGGTGTGTGTATACACCCGGGCCTTATTAACAGGCAAGCGTTGCTTTATGTAATATTGAGTTCGCGCTATTTTTTTGGCT
>CAZBIK010000436.1:0-2406 GCA_964491955.1 uncultured Ferruginibacter sp. | reverse complement strand
ATCTAAAGATCCGTTGCACGGCAAAACACTGGAAATGATCGTCACACACCTGGTGGAGATGTATGGCTGGGAAGAACTGGGTAAACGCATTCCCATCAATTGTTTTAAAAGCAACCCAAGTATCAATTCAAGTTTAAAATTTTTACGCAAAACACCCTGGGCAAGGAAGAAGGTGGAAGATCTTTATATTAATGGATAACATAAATTATGCCCGCTTCCGGTAATTAATAACAGCCCATCCTGTAAACACAATGCCCAACCCCAGTACAGAAAAAAACTGATCTTTTACATCCGAAAAACCACTGCCTTTTAAAACGATCATCCTCATCACTTCAATAAAATAAGCCACCGGGTTAACTTTAGTGATCCACTTTGCCCACTCAGGCATACTTTCAATTGGGGTATATAATCCGCCAAGCAACATAAACAGCATCATCACAAAAAAACTTACAAAGGTTGCCTGGGTCTGTGTTTCTGCATAGGTAGAGATCAACAAACCAATTCCCAGCAGTGTAAACAGGAATACCATTCCAAACAAATAAATTAAAGCAATGCTGCCAATTGGAATAATATTATAAAAGAGCCAGGATACCATTAAACCCAGTGTGAGTGTAACCAGGCCCATTACCCAAAACGGAATGAGTTTACCTAATATAAACTGTAGTTTGGTTATGGGTGAAACATTGATCTGCTCAATGGTACCCACTTCTTTTTCATGTACAATATTTAAAGCGGCCATTAAACTGCCGATGATGGTGAGCAACGTTACCAAAATACCGGGTACCATAAATAATTTATAATTCATGGTTGGGTTATACCAGTTGGAAGAAGTTATTTCTATTGTTGGCGCTGCATTGAACCTGGGAAAACTTATCCATTCCATTTGTATCTCCCCATTAAAATCCCGGATGATATTGGCAGCGTAAGCTCCGCCCAAATTAGCTTTTGTACCATTTACTGCATTCACTGCGATGAGCATGGTGCTTTTATTTTCTTTAACCAGGTTACGTTCAAAACCTGACGGTATTTCTATGATCAGGTCTGCATTATCCGATTCGATGGCTTTCATCGCCCTGTTATAGGAAGGAGAAAAATCAGTGAGTTTAAAATATCCTGAACCGGTAATTTTAGAAATGAACTTTTGGGAATAGGATGAATGATCGTGATCTACAACCGAAAGCAACACATTTTTCACCTCGTAATTGGCTGCAAATGGAAAAACGATCAATTGTATGACCGGCATGATCAGCACCATCCTCAGGATGGCTGGATTCCTGAAAACCTGCCTGAATTCCTTTTCCAGTAAAACCAGCAGTTTTTTCATGACAGGCGGATTTTAAATTTTTTAAAGCTGATCGCCAGCAGGAATACAGACATCCCCAGCAGCACCAGTGATTCTTTCCACACATCCGAAAACCCCAACCCTTTTATCATTACATCTTTTACAATAAGGAAATACCATTTTGACGGAACGATATTCGACATGAACTGCAGCGGCAGCGGCATGCTCTCGATAGGAAACATAAATCCTCCCAGTAACAAAGTGGGTAACATTAAAGCCATCAATGAAAACATTTGTGCTTCCTGCTGCGTTTTGGTAAATGTGGAGATCATTAATCCCAGAGAAACAGCTGTGATGATAAACAACAAGGATTCAGCCATCAGCAGCAGTAAACTGCCGTTGATCGGCACTTCCAGTATGGTATAACTTACTACCAGTATCGTTATCACATTCACCAGTGATAAAAATATATAAGGAATGGCTTTGCTGATAATGAACAATAATGGTTTTAACGGTGAAACCAGTATCACTTCCATGGTATTGATCTCTTTTTCCCGGACGATAGCAACTGAAGTCATCATGGCAGCGATCAATATCAGTATCATCGCCATTACACCGGGCACAAAATTGAAAGTTCCTTTTAACTGCGGGTTATAAAGCATCCTGATCTCCGGTGTGACCAGGTACGGGGTTTCAATTCCGGTATTCAGTTCTTTCTGATAATCACGGATGATGCTTGAAGCATAGTTAATCACTGTTGTAGCGGTATTGGGATCAGATGCATCAGCGATCAGTTGCACCTGTGCATGATTGGTATGAAGCAGTGACTGCCTGAACCCGGGTTGAAAAACAACTACAAGCCTGATGGTCCCGGACCTAAATGCTGCTTCAATTTCGGGCTGTGTGCTGATGTTCCGGGAAATATTAAAATACCTGCTTGCATCCAGCCGCTGAATGATTGCCCTGCTGGATTCATCTTTTGCATTATCCAGTACGGCTACATTCGAGTTTTTAATTTCATTGGTGAGTGCAAATCCAAATAATATGATCTGCACAATGGGCATCATGATAATAATGAGAAGGGATTTACGGTCACGGAATATGTGATAGAACTCTTTTTTAAC
>CAZBIK010000435.1:0-2417 GCA_964491955.1 uncultured Ferruginibacter sp. | reverse complement strand
GGTTTCCCGGTTTTAAAAATTTATGTAGGTTTGATAAAAATACAGGCATCTACAAATGGAAGGGCTTACTATAAGAACCATACAGCAGGAAGATAACCCGGTACTGGCATCCATCATCAGGAATACTTTGGCAGAGTTTAAAGCCAACAAACCCGGCACAGTATATTATGATGACAGGACAGATCATTTATTTGAAGAATTTAAGGTTGACCGCAGCATTTATTTTGTGGCTGAATTAGATGGTAAAATTGTTGGTGGCTCCGGTGTCTACCCAACTGCAAACCTGCCTGCCGGTACCTGCGAACTGGTAAAATTATATTTGTCGCCTGCTGCAAGGGGAAAAGGCATCGGTAAATTATTGCTGGAAAAATGTATGGCTGCTGCAAGGGAAATGGGTTATTCAAAGATGTACCTGGAGACCATGCCCGAATTAACTGTTGCCATTCCCATGTATGAAAAAGCAGGTTTTACCTATTTACCCGGAGCACAGGGTTGCAGCGGGCATACCGGTTGTGATGTGTGGATGATAAAAGATCTTGATTTATAAGGACTGCACTTCATACACTGCACTGAACAGATAATATTTCCCGGTCTTCACTTCCACACATTTAAAACGCTTTCTTATTTTTTCGCCTTTCTTAAAAATGCGCCCGCCTTTGATCACAAACAGGGAGCCTTCTGCCAGTTGTTCAACCAGGTGAACACCCACATCTTTTTCATCGTACTGATGCAAAACACGCAGCAGCTTTTCATCCCCGCAACTGCTGGCAGCCGGGTTTTGCAGGGTATTCAGCAGCGCTTTTTCTATATCGGGCGGAAATATTTTCTTCAACAGGAATTTTGCCAGTATTTTTCCAAATTCATCTTTCCATTCCCTGCCGTGAGCCTGCACCCGGTGGCCGAATTTTTCGTAGGTAAACAGGTGTGCCAGTTCGTGCAGTAACGTAATGAGAAAGGCATATTTATTGAGGTTGCCGTTAACACTGATGCGGTGATTTTTACCGGTATGTGCATGGCGGTAATCGCCGAGGATGCTTTGGCGTTTACGGCTGATGGTAAGGTGTACCTTATGATGCTGCAGGTAATACAGTACTTCGGTGAAACTTCCTTCCGGCAAATAATCCTGCAACTGTAAAAGAGGGGCTTCCTGCTTAGGCATTTTTAGATTTGTTCAGCTTCATGATGGTCCGCACCTCCACCACCAGGTATATTACATAAATAACCATTGCCGCATATACGGCAGGCTTGTTAAATGCCGGGCCACTGATAAAATAATAACCCACAATGGCAATGACACAGGCAAATACTTTAATGAGCATGCCACTCATTACACTCCGGATAAAAACATTGGGGTTGCTGTTGTACATGGCCATGTACTGCATGCGGAAAACCAGGAGGCTTACCAGAAAAAAAAGGCAGTTGCCTGCCATCACCATGGTATAATCGATCTCCTTACCGGTATAAAATATTTTTGCGGCAAGAATGGCCGCAGTTAAAACTATAAAAACAATAAAAAGGGGAAGTACCGTTTTAAAACTGAAATTCATTAAAAATTTTTTACTGATTGATCACATTGGTAACCGTATTGTTCAATTCAACAATATTGGCGCCCATGTTGCATTTGCCGTTAAATACAGCTGTTGGTTCTACCTGCAGTTTACCGGCATAAATATCGCCATTCACTTCCGTATTGCCATGCAGGAACAAAAGTTCTTCAATTCTTATATTGCCGGTAACATGCCCCATGATGTCGGCCTGCAACCCTTCAATATCGCCCTGCACTACAGCATCAGTTCCGATAATGATCTTAGCCTTGCCTTTTAAGTTGCCTTTCAGCATACCATCAATGCGGATATCACCATTGCTTTCCAGGTCGCCCGTAATGATTGTGCCTGCCCCTATCAGGGTACTGTTCACCGGGGCCCCCTGGTTATTTGACGGCCGTGATTTTGAGTTAAACATAGTCTTTCAGTTTTTATTGGATTTATGTAAAATTATTCCGGCATATTTTCCACTTTAGGCAATTTCAATTTGTTGGTATCTATCACCGGGAGGTTGCCTTTTAAGATCTTATGCAGGTCATCGTAATACTTTTTTTTATACAACAGGTCCTGCTCTATTGAATCTGTCCTGAATTTCAGCATTTTATATTCCCTGATCTGTTTGGCATTGCCGTAACCGGTTCCCGGTAAGTAATATTTTAAAGGGGTAAATACCAGTAAGGCAATGATCAACCCCACTAAAACAACAAAAACCGTACTTAAAAACACATACACGCTTAACCGGCTTAGTTTGAATTTGACCACCTCTTCATAGGTATCCTCATTCATTACCACCAGCCTGTAACGGTTACGCAATCTTTTTAGTGTACTTTTGGCATCCACTTTATCCATATTTTTTACTTAATCACTAAAATT
>CAZBIK010000434.1:0-2423 GCA_964491955.1 uncultured Ferruginibacter sp. | reverse complement strand
CACTTTAAGCATGACGGCTCTTTTTTATGCCGGACATTCAATTTCTTTCTTCTGTATTTATCTTCCGTACAAATGAATAATGGTTCCCTGAAAATCTGAAATGAAATATCCGGTTAAAGTCCTTGTTGAAATGTTCATCCGAATCATCCGTACCGATGATGTTGCTGATCACATTAAAAGCATCTGTCCGGAAACACAATAACACATTTTGCCTGCCGGCATCCACTTTGTTGATATCGGTAAAAACTTTACTCAGCTGTGTTTTGTCGAACTGCGCTTTTATTCCTTTTGTTCCCCGGATGGTTTCCCGGCAACGGTTATACGGATCGGAGGTCTTCACATCAATGGTTTGAAAAAGGATATGATCAAAATAGATGTCTTTGAAAAAGGTATCCAGGAAAACACCGAATTCAATGCCCTCTTTTGACAAGTGGAGGTAATCATGCTTATTCTTTTCTTCGATCAAAATTTTTCCATGACGAACGATGTACAGGTTGTTACTCATATTATAATGGGCTGAATTTAATTCTTAAGATTTCCAGGTGCAAGAATAATAGAGGAAATGAAAGATGTAAAGCATGTAAATTTAGTCATTTTAAGACAGAATGCGGGTTATAAGTAATTCTTAACAAAATAGATAAGTAAAAGCTCCTGCCATCCTGTCACAATATGCCCTGTTTTTACTATATTTGCTCCTCTTAAAAAATGGCCATTGAATGTTGAATGCAGTATTAAATAAGGAGCATGATGAAGCGAGGCAGGGAGAAGCATTTGCGCCTTTTGCTGCAGACCCGAACGCTTTTAAAAAGCATTTTTACATCGAAAGTTATGGCTGTGCCATGAACTTTGCCGATAGTGAAGTGGTTGCATCTATTTTACTCGAAAATGGTTTTGGCGCCACCGGTGACCTTGAAAAGGCGGACCTCATTTTTATCAATACCTGTTCCATCCGGGAGAAAGCAGAAATTACGGTAAGAAAAAGGCTTACCGAATTCAGAAAGTTTAAGAAACAAAAGCCGGGTATGCTCGTTGGTGTGCTGGGTTGTATGGCTGAACGGTTGAAAGCTAAATTCCTGGAAGAAGAAAAACTGGTTGATATAGTGGTTGGGCCCGATGCTTACCGCAGTTTACCCGGACTGATCGAAGAGGCCGAAACCGGGCAAAAAGCGGTAAATGTTTTACTGAGCCGCGATGAAACCTATGCCGATATTGCTCCCATCCGTTTAAACAGCAATGGTGTTACCGCGTTTGTGAGTATCATGCGTGGCTGCAATAATATGTGTTCATTCTGCGTGGTACCTTTTACCAGGGGCAGGGAAAGAAGCCGTGATGCCCGGTCGGTCATCAATGAATGCAGGACTTTGTTTGAAGATGGATACCGGGAAGTGACCTTACTTGGGCAGAATGTGGACAGCTACCATTGGGTAGACGAAAAAAAAGAACAGGTGGTTACATTTGCCATGCTGATGGAACAGGTTGCCTTGATCTCCCCGCTGCTGCGTGTCCGTTTTTCAACATCACATCCAAAAGACATTACTGATGATGTATTGCATACGATGATGAAGTATGAGAACATCTGCAACTATATTCACCTGCCGGTGCAGAGCGGAAGTACCCGTGTGTTGCAGATGATGAACAGGACCTACAGCCGCGAATGGTATATCGCCAAAGTGAACCGCATCCGTGAACTGATCCCGGATTGTGGTTTGTCAACAGATATGATCACGGGCTTTTGTACCGAAACGGAAGAGGACCATCAGCAGTCGTTAAGCCTGATGGAATACTGCAAATACGACCTGGCCTACATGTATTATTACAGTGAGCGCCCCGGAACCCTTGCCGAACGGAGATTTGAAGATGATGTGCCGCTGGAGGTAAAGAAAAGAAGGCTGCAGGAAATGATCGACCTGCACCGCATCCATTCCCTGCAAAGCATGCAAAGGGATGTTGGCAAAACTTTTAAAGTATTGGTAGAAGGCATATCTAAAAAAAGTGAACACGATCTTTTTGGCAGATCAGATCATAATAAAGTAGTGGTGTTTGCAAAGGGCGATCATAAAATTGGTGATTACGTGTTTATTCGCATCACATCCTGCACAGCAGGAACACTATTAGGCAGCACAGTAGAAAAGAACTAAATATATTTTTAAACTAAATCCCCTTTTAAGGAGGCAGTGGGCATGGAACTACAATCAATAAAAAACCGTTTTGGCATCATTGGTAATTCACCCGGGCTGAATCATGCATTGCATGTAGCCGTGCAGGTGGCCAATACCGACCTGAGCGTACTCATCAATGGTGAAAGCGGTGTTGGTAAAGAAGTATTTTCCCAGATCATTCATTCATTAAGCGCCCGTAAACACAACCCGTTCATAGCCGTTAACTGCGGCGCCATCCCGGAAGGTACCATCGACTCGGAATTA
>CAZBIK010000433.1:0-2424 GCA_964491955.1 uncultured Ferruginibacter sp. | reverse complement strand
CAATTGTTTTAACTTCTTCATAATTCCCCTTTTCTATTTCTTCATTCATTTCTGCCAAAAGCTCTTTGTTCACTTCCGAAAAATTGTTCACAAAATTCAGCGGGTTTTGAATTTCATGGGCTATGCCGGCGGTGAGTTCACCCAGCGAAGCCATCTTTTCGGATTGAACAAGCTGTGCCTGTGTGGCTTTTAATTCGGTATAGGCTTTCTCAATTTCCTTTGCCTGCGCCAGTTCCTTTTGTTGTGTTCTTTCCCTTTCTCTTTTTACGATATAATGTTTCTGGTATTTGTACACAGCATACCCGGCCAGTATGAATAACAATGCATAGATCATATAGGCCCACCAGGTTTTCCACCAGGGAGGCGTGATGGTGATTGACATTGCTTTTTCCGCAATGGAGCCTTCTGCATTTACTGCTTTTATATGCAGGGTATATTTCCCGGGTGGCAGGCTGAAGAAAGTGGCTTTATGTTCAGTGCCGATATCCCGCCAGTCATTGTCATAATTGTCCAGCTTGTACAGGTATTTTATATCACCCGGATTTTTATAATCAATGGCATTGAACTCAAATGAAAACGTATTTTGGTCATGGCTGAGTTTTATATTTTGAGTTTGCCAAATGGGAGTAGTAAATGCCTCATCTTCCCCGGCAACTATTTCTTTATTGAAGATCTTAAAATTGGTAAACTGCAGCAGGGGCGGGGTCCTGCTGTCGTTCAGTTCATCCGGATAAAAAGCATAATACCCCTTGCTGCTTCCTAAAAATAAGCGGCCATCTGCTGTTTTATAATGTTGAAATGTCGCTTCAATTCCGGGCTGAACACCATGCGTTTCATTATAGATTTTTATGCCATCCCGATTTTCATTTATTTTTAAAAGGGCATTCCCGCTACTTATCCATAAATTCTTTTTATCATCCTCAATGATACCGGTTACCAGGTCGATTCCGTTTGGATAAACCGGGTTTGTATATTTAATAAAATTATCTTTCTTACTGTCAAAATAAAATAAGCCTGCGGCGCCGCCGGCCCAGAGTGTTCCACCTGCATCCAGGTATATAATATTAATCAGTTCATCCTTTAAATAAAGACGGAATTTACCCGTTTTACTGTCCAGTTTATTTATGCCGGTGTTCGTTGAAACCCAGATACCATTTTCCTTATCCTGCCCAATACCGAAAATTGACCCGCCGCTCAAACTCAGGCTGTCCTTTTCATCATGGATATAGTTTGTACAGATGCCGGTTTTGGTGTCCATACGGGACAGCCCTTTATGCGTACCGATCCAGAGGAAATCCAGGTTATCAAAAAACAGCGTATGCATGGAATCGTGCACCAGGCTGGTTGGTTTATTCTTATCGTGATGGTAAGCAGTGAATTTTTCTGTTTGCAGGTTTAATTTATTAAGCCCGTGAAAATGGGTTGCTATCCATAAGTTGCCCTGCTTATCTGGTTTAACCGACCATATTTCATTGCCACTCAGGCTGGTCTCATTGTTGGGTTCATTTTTAAATAATTTTAGCTGCTGCGTGATCATATTTTTGCGCAGCATCCCGCTGTCGGTCCCCATCCAGAGCATGTTTTTTTCTTTATCCAAATAAAAACTGCCGGGTGTTTTATTAACCCGAAAATAGGGGACCGCAATGCTGGAAAAATTGATATTATACATATTCCCGGAAAAATCAGCTATCCAGAGCAAGCCATCTTTTGATGGAAATGCACGTTGTGCAGCGTCTCCTGTAAATCCATTCAATGTGTCTTTTGCAAACCGGTTGGTCTTGTCATTGGCAACTGTACCAAAATGTGTTGTTTTTTTTGTTGCCGGATCATACATATTCATACCCGACCCGTTAGAACCTATCCACAACCGGCCAAGGATATCTTCAGTTATAAAACTTATAAAATTATTCTCCATAATTGCAGCAAGCGGGGGACGGCTGAGTTTTTCCGGATGAGCGGCATCATATTTATATTGTGTGAATTTTCCGGTAGCCCTGTCCATTAGATGCAATCCGTCGCCGTTAGTGCCTACCCAAAAATTATTTTTACTATCTTCAAAGATGGCATTAACATTATTGTCGGCAAGGCTGTTGGCATCAGCGGGGTCATGTTTATAACCGGTAACTTTACCGGTTGCCTTATCAAAGCGGATGAGACCACCGGGGTCTTCTTTTTTGCCGCTATATTGATTGCCCCAGCCGATCCATAAGATCCCTTTTTTATCTTCATAGATGGTGTTGATGCCAAAATTTTCATTTTGATAATTAGCATACTTTATTTTATCATTAATAGTATAATGAATGAACCTGCCGGTTTTATTATCATACATATCAAGGCCACGTACAGTTCCGATCCAGGTATTGCCGGCCCTGTCTATATGCATAGCCGAAATGGAGTCGCTGCCGATGCTTGACGGATCTTTTG
>CAZBIK010000432.1:0-2442 GCA_964491955.1 uncultured Ferruginibacter sp. | reverse complement strand
CTGCCCGTTGTGGGATACCGGCGGCAGGGTTTACCTCGTACATGCATTTGCGGGTAGCCGTGCAGGTATAAAATCAATTATAGTGGTCAAAGAAATGAATGCAGCCGGAACAAAAGTGATCAGTGACCCGGTTTTGGTATATGACGGCCATGAAAATGACCCGACCATAGAAGGCCCCAAGTTTTACAAACGCAATGGATACTATTACATATTTGCACCGGGTGGCGGCGTTAGTACAGGCTGGCAAACCGTACTCAGGTCAAAAAATGTATATGGGCCTTATGAAAGAAAGGTGGTGATGGACCAGGGCAAAACAATCATCAACGGCCCCCACCAGGGCGCCTGGGTTACTACACAAACCGGCGAAGACTGGTTCCTGCATTTCCAGGATAAGGATGCTTATGGCAGGGTGGTTCACCTGCAGCCCATGCAATGGGTAAATGGCTGGCCGGTGATCGGTATTGATCATGATGCTGATGGTAAAGGTGAACCGGTAATGGTTTTCAAAAAACCAAATGTGGGCAGGACTGATGCGATCAGTACTCCCGCTGAATCTGATGAATTCAATTTGCCAAAATTGGGATTGCAATGGCAATGGATGGCAAACCCACAAAGCTGGTGGGCCTTACCGACAACAGCGGGATCATTAAGGATGTTTTCTGTTTATCAGCCCGATTCCCTGAAAAATATCTGGAACCTTCCGAATATCCTGGCCCAGAAATTTCCTGCCGAAACTTTTACAGCAAGGGTTAAACTCCGGTTCAGCCCCAAATTCGATTTTGAACGGTTTGGGCTGATCGTAACCGGCAGTGATTATGCGTACATATCACTGGTAAAAAAGTACAACCAGGTTTTTATCATCGTTAATGAAAACATAAAAGCGGATAAAAATAATATGGAAGAAGAACTTGCCTCATTCCCGATCTCAGGAAATGATTTTTACCTGGAGATCAATGTGCAAAAAGGCGGTACCTGTTATTTTGGGTTCAGTGAAAATGGAAAGGATTTTACAACTGTTTTAAAACCATTCACTGCAAGACCCGGCAGGTGGGTGGGCGCAAAGATCGGTATGTTCTGCCTTCGCAATAATATAACCAATGATGCAGGCTATGTTGATATTGACTGGTTCAGGATCGATCCCAATAAATAAACCTTTTAAATGAATCATTATGGAACGGAGAAAATTTTTGGGTTATACGGCCGCTGCCGGTGTTGCTTTGATGTTACATCCTTTTGAAGCCTTTGCCATTCCGACCGGTAAAAAGATACGCCTGGCCCTTGTGGGTACGGGTGCCAGGGGTTCCAGCCTCTGGGGCGCCGGCATTATGAAGTCGTTTGCTGAAGTCACTGAATTTGTGGGGCTTTCGGATATTAACCCGGGGAGGCTTGAGTATGTAAAGAATTTATTGAAGTTAACCTGCCCGTCATTCACCAATTTTGAACAGATGCTGCGTGAAACAAAACCGGATTATGTTATTGTAACAACGGTGGATTCAACCCATGATGAGTTTATCATAAAAGCACTGAATATGAGTGTTCATGTCATCACCGAAAAACCCATGACAACAGATGAAGTAAAATGTAAAAGGATACTGGAAGCTGAAAAGCAAAGCGGTAAAAAAGTGATCGTGGCCTTTAATTACAGGCACAGTGTGCATGCCATGCAGGTAAAGGAATTGCTGGCAAAGAACAGGATCGGTAAAGTTACCTCGGTTGATTTTAACTGGTACCTCAATGTACACCATGGAGCCGATTATTTCCGGCGCTGGCATGGCCGAATGGATAAAGGCGGTTCATTGTGGGTGCATAAATCCACGCACCATTTCGACCTGTTGAACTGGTGGCTCAATTCCGAACCGGTGGAAGTAAGTGCATACGGTGCGCTGGAACATTACGGAAAAAACAATGCGTTTCGTGGTACCAAATGCCGGGGTTGCGAGCATAAAGACAAATGCAAATTCTATTGGGATATTACTAAAAATGAGCGGCAGGTGGGAATGTATGTAAACAACGAACACCACGATGGTTATATTAAAGATGGCTGCGTATGGAGTAATGATATTGACATCTATGACAAGATGAGCGCACAGATCCTTTATGCAAACGGTGTTACCGTAAATTATTCACTCACCACGTATTCACCTTACGAAGGCTGGCAAATTGCTTTCAACGGAATGAATGGCCGCCTGGAAACCTGGGAAGACATTCCATACCTGCAAAAGACAGCGGAAGACCAGGCCAACCGCCATGCAGCTGAAATGAGTAATGCAGATGATGTCATCCCCGGCGAATTCAGGGAGATCATGGTGATGGATAATTTTGCCAAAACATATGAGATTTATACCACGCCAAAAATAAAAGGTGGTCATGGTGGTGGCGATATCCGGATGCAGCGCAGGATCTTCGTGGATAAAGATGATAACCCGCATCACGTGATGGCAG
>CAZBIK010000431.1:0-2448 GCA_964491955.1 uncultured Ferruginibacter sp. | reverse complement strand
AATGAATTTGTTATTTCATCAATTCCTGTGGTAACTATTCGTAAAGAAGAAGAGCTGTTAGAGATAGAGGCCCTGGGTAAGGTAACTTATGATACCAGGCAGGTCGGGAGTATTTCCTCAAGGGTATCCGGTAGAATTGAAAAACTGTATGTACGTTTTCGCTACCAGAAAATAAGCAAAGGACAGCGTATCCTTGATATTTACAGCCCTGAATTGATGACTGCCCAGCAAAACCTTTTGTTTATATTAAAGAATGATGCAGCTAATACCAGCTTCATACAGGCAGCCAAAGAAAAACTATTGCTTCTCGGTATGAGCAGTCCGCAATTGCAACAGGTAATTCGATCAGGTAAACCTTCGTTAACCATTGCAGTTTACAGTAATTACAGTGGACATATTCACGAAGCTGCCAAAGAAACCAATATGAACAGCGCTCCGGATGCTATGAGAGATATCTCATTAATTACCGAAGAACTTTCACTAAAAGAAGGAATGTATTTACAAAAGGGTCAATCTGTTTTTTCAGTTTACAATCCAGACCGGGCATGGGTTATTTTGAACATTTACGGTGAACACCAGGGGTTGGTAAAAACAGGTAATGCGGTTAGGATAATCCCTGAAACTGCCCCGGACAGAGATTTCAGGGCTTCCATTGATTTTATTGAACCCTTTTATCAAAAAGAAAGTAAAACATTAACTGCAAGGGTTTACTTCAATAACAGCACACTCAAAATTCCAATTGGCAGCCAGGTTAGAGCCAACATCTTTGGCAATGCAAGGGAAGCTTATTGGTTACCTTCAGAAGCAGTGGTCTCATTGGGAATGGATAAAGTGGTTTTTCAAAAAACAAACGGTGGTTTCATTGCGCATAAAGTAAGTACAGGGATCACTCATAAAGACCATATTCAAATTTTATCCGGCATTAATGAGACAGATTCAGTTGCAGCGAACGGGCAGTATCTAATGGACAGTGAAAGTTTTATCAAAATAAAAAATTGAGTATGAGAAACATGATTATGATGGCAGTAGCTTTTGTTTTTCTTGCATCATGCAAAAGCAATAAAGAAGTACCAAAAGACTCCGATGTTTATTATACCTGTTCAATGGATCCACAGGTAGTTGAATCCAAACCCGGGAAATGCCCGATCTGTCATATGGAACTCACCAAAGTAAAGAAAACAAACGGCGGAGATAAAGGCGAAATACAATTGAGTGAACAACAGATTCAATTAGGGAATATCAGCACTGATACTTTGCATAATGGAACAATAGGTGATCAGTTAGTGCTTACAGCTACATTAAATTTCGACCAGATGAGATCATCTTCTGTCAGTTCAAGAGTGATGGGCAGGGTGGAAAAACTTTATTTTAAAAATTTGGGAGACTATGTTAAGAAAGGTTTGCCGCTGTATGATCTATACAGTGAGGAATTGAACAATGCCAAACAGGAATACCTGCTGGCGCTTGAAAGGAAGAAAGTGTTTGCCAATGAAACAACCATAGACTTCGACCAGCTTTTGCAGAGCGCTAAATATAAATTGCTCCTGTGGGGAATGACTGAAGGGCAGGTACAATACCTGGCAGATAATAAAAAAGCTACTCCAACAACAATTTTCTATAGCACCGCATCAGGGTATATTACAACATTAGATATTCGTGAGGGAGACTATACAATGGAAGGTGGCACTATTGTTAAATTGGCTGATCTATCAAGTCTTTGGGCTGAGGCGCAGGTATATACTTCACAATTATCGGAAGTCAACAGAAACAGTATCGCTACTGTACATCTTCCTGATTTTGATAATAAAGAAATTAAAGGCAGGATTGAATTTGCAAATCCTGAGATTGCCCCTGATACCAGGATCAACCTGATCCGTGTGTCTATTCCAAACCCCGGCAACCAACTAAAGCCAGGAATGCCGGCCTATGTAATTCTGAAAAGTCCACAGAGAAAAACATTAACACTCCCGATTGATGCAGTCATACGTGATGGGAAAGGGGCCACTATTTGGATACAGACGGCACCGAATACATTTAAAAGCGTAATGGTACAAACGGGACTTGAAAGTGAAGACAGGATAGAAATCAAATCAGGAATAAAAGAAGGAGATATAATCGTAACGTCCGGAGCTTATCTTTTGCACAGCGAATATGTATTTAAAAAAGGAGCTGACCCAATGGCTGGTCATAATCATTAATCAATTATTAAATCAATAAAATGAATTGACAAGAGATTTTAGGTAAATGATGTTGATTTAGAAAAAATGATTGCAGGGTTCTGAAAAACCTCAGGATAAATCAATTAAGGGAATAAGAGATATGAAAAAACGGATTTTATTAGCTTGTTTTATAGCAACTGCACTTCCTGCTGTGGCTTTTGCTGCTGCAACTCGTCCTGTCGTAACTGTTTCATTGGGGTCAGATCGTACGAATGTTTATTCGACAAAA
>CAZBIK010000430.1:0-2449 GCA_964491955.1 uncultured Ferruginibacter sp. | reverse complement strand
CCTTCGGGATGATAATCATACAACCTGGGCACAAAAGAACAAACCACAAAGGCATTCGTTTCAAAGGTCTGGTGTACAGGTGGTGGCTGGTGTACACGCCCGGTAATGGGTTCAAAATCGTGTATCGAAAATATATACGGGTAACAGCAACCATCCCAACCGATAACATCAAACGGATGTGTGCCGTAATGCAGGCCATACAATATGCCTTTCTTTTTGGTTTTGATCAAAAAATCACCCTGCTCATCATGTGTTTTCAGATCCTGTGGCGTACGGATATCCCTTTCGCAAAACGGGGAGTGCTCCATCAACTGGCCAAACCTGCTCAGGTATCTTTTGGGAAAACGCAGAGGCGTAAATGATTCCACAATAAATAACCGGTTGTTCTCATCATTGAACTCTATTTGATAGATCGTACCCCTCGGTAAAACAATATAATCGCCATAACCGAATGGCAATTCACCGTACTGTGTTTTTACTTTTCCACTTCCTTCATGCACAAAGATCATCTCATCTGCATCAGCATTCTTGTAAAAGTAATCTGTCATGCTATGCATTGGTGCGGCCAGTACAATGTGACAGTCGCCATTTACCAGCACCGCTTTCCGGCTTTGCAGGTAATCCGCTTCAGGCTTTACTTTAAATCCTTCAAAACTGCGGTGTTTCAGCATTTTTTCTTCCGCTACTTTGGGCGAAACATCAATGGGTTCATCCGTTTTGGTGATCATGGTTGGCGGGTAACAATGGTATAACAGGGCATAATCATCCGAAAACCCTTCTGTGGAGAACAGTTGTTCGGCATATAATGTACCATCCGGCTTCCTGAACTGGGTATGCCGCTTGTGTGGAATCTTTCCAAGTGTATAATAGTGTGACATAAATGAAAATTAAAAATGAAAAATTAAAAATGATGCAGCATCAATGAGCATTAACGGACAGCAAGTTCCAGGGATGCCAGGAGGAAAATATATTTCCAGCTGCGCTTGTCGATATAATATGTAAAGTTCCGGTGAAATAGCATTCGCTGATCTTCTTGCTGTAAATTTACAGGATATAATTATAAAAAACGTGACGAGAATTGGATTGGTTTCTGATACACATCATTTCCTGGATGAAACCATTTTTGAACATTTTAAAGATTGTGATGAGGTTTGGCATGCAGGTGATTTCGGTAACGCAGCAATTGCCGGAAAGATCAAAGCATTTAAGACATTGAGGGGTGTTTATGGCAATATTGACGGACAGGATATCAGGTCTGAATTTCCCGAGCAACTGGTATTTATGTGCGAAGGCGTTAAAGTGATGATGAAGCATATTGGTGGTTACCCACCGAGGTACAACCCGCAAACCAAAAAGGAATTATTGATACAGCGACCGCAACTGTTCATCAGCGGCCATTCGCATATATTGAAGATCATGTATGATGACCGGCTGAACTGCCTGCACATGAACCCCGGAGCCGCAGGTAAACAGGGATGGCATAAGGTCAGGACCATCATCCGGTTCGTGATCGATGACACTGAAATGAAAGATGCTGAAGTGATAGAACTGTGACGTAGTTAAGAGTCGGTAGCCGGAAATCAGGACTCGGAAATATGATCCCGGCTATGAACTATGAACTACAGACTACTGACTACTGACTCCCGACCATCGGACTTCATTCCACCCAATCTGCAATAAAAATATTGGTATCGCGGGTGCCGCCGTTATTTCGGTTGCTGCAGAAAATGATCTTTTTACCATCGGGGCTGAACATCGGGAATGCATCAAAACCTTTATCCCTGCTGATCTTTTCCATGTTTTTTCCATCTGTGTCGGTGAGATACATATTGAAAGGAAAACCCCTTTTATATTCGTGGTTACTGCAAAAGATCACGTGTTTTCCATCCGGCGTAAAATTGGGAGCCCAGTTGGCCTGCTTTAAAAAAGTGATCTGCCGGGCATCACTGCCGTCTGCATTGGCGATCCACACTTCCATGTTTGTGGGGGCTACTAAATTTTCCTTCAGCAGGTCTTTGTATTCTTTGATCTCTTCCGGGGTTTTAGGCCTTGAAGCCCGCCATAAAATTTTTGTTCCGTCGGGGCTGAACCAGGCGCCGCCATCATATCCCAAAGCATTGGTGATACGCTTAACTTTTTTCCCGTTCAGGTTCATGGTGTATAATTCCAGGTCACCGTCACGCATAGAGGTGAATAAGATCTTATCGCCTTTGGGCGAAATGGTTGCTTCGGCATCGTAACCTTTTGTTTTGGTCAGCTGCTTCACAATCTTTCCATCCAGGTCGGCCTTAAAAATATCAAAGCTTTCATAAATGGGCCAGATGTATTTATTGCCGTATTTTTTTCTGTCAGGAACGGGCGGGCATTCTGTACTTCCCAGGTGGGTTGAACCATAAACGATATGTTTATTATCCGGGAAAAAATAGGCACAGGTCGTTCTGCCGGTTCC
>CAZBIK010000429.1:0-2451 GCA_964491955.1 uncultured Ferruginibacter sp. | reverse complement strand
TATAGTTGAGCAATGTCTGGTTAAAATAGGTTTTATTGCCTTCCGCATCAGAGGTCCACACTTTTTGGGGCATCAACTCAGCCACCTGCCTGAATTGTTTTTCGCTTTCTTCAATTCTTTTTTGAAGAATTACCTCGGTGGTTACCTCGTACGCAATAATGGTCACACCCGAAATAACGCCATTTGTTTCCAGGTAGGGCTGGTAAGCAAAATTAAAATACACATCTTCCAGCCTGCCATTTCGTTTTATCGGAACAAGCAGTTCATAACCATGGTAAGGCTGGCCCGTTGTAAATACATTATCCAATAAACCGGGAACCACACCCCCGGAAAGCTCGGGTAAAACCTGTATGAGGGTTTTACCTTCAATATGTTGCCCTTTACCCCATATTTTTTTGATACTGTCATTGGCCAGGGTGATCACCATGTTTTTTCCCTTAAGCACTGCAAACGCAAATGGTGATTGCATGAACATCATGTTGTACCGTTGTTCGCTGTCTTCTGTCTTCCTTCGTGCGGTCACTTTATCGGTAATGTCTTCTATGGACAGGAGGATCAGTTTTTCCGAGCTGTTCTTGTTGATCACCTCACGTGCATTCAACAACATAACCCGTTCACCAATATGTGAAAAAGTATGGGTTACCTCAAAATCATTGAACATGCTCTTTTCAGGAAGTATATTTTCAAGCAGGGTCCGCAGTTCAGGGATATCCCACTGTTTATTTCCCAGGTCATAAATTAATACTTCCTCTGTTTCTTTTTCGTTTACACGGAATGTTCTGTAAAAGGCATTGTTTGCCGTTTTAATGCGCAGGTTCTTATCCAGCACCAGCAGGGGTTCATGAATGTTGGCAATGATGGCTTCTGCATAATCCATAGCTGCAGTGACCTGTTCATTTAAACTGATCACTTCCTGGTTAACCACTGTCAGTTCTTCGTTTGTGCTTTGCAGTTCTTCTTTACCGTTCTCCAGTTCTTAATTCAGGCTTTGCAGTTCCTCACTGCCGCCCAGCAATTCTTCATTGGCGCTTTGCAGTTCTTCATTTGCAGCTTCCTGGTCCTCTGTTATGCTGCGCATGTCCTCCCGGCTTTGAGCCAGTTCTTTTTCCAGCTGCTCTATGCGGGCAATGTGGGCAGTGAGTTGTGAGCCATTAGTCGACAGTTTAGCGCCTTTTTTGTTTATCGTTTTTATGCTGAAATCTGTTGTCTCACTTTTATGGTTTTCATGAAACAATACTAAATAATGAGGCTCAATGGTATCGGGTAACAACAGGGCTTCAATACTGATATTCCTCAGGGCGCCATTCACATCAATGGGGATATTATCTTTAATAACCGGCTTGCCCTGTTTTTTTTCTTTGTGTAAATTATTGCGCAACTCAAAAGCCAGGCCTTCTTTTGCCATCTTTAATAAATTATGGCTTGGTTTACCCGGAGATTGCTGTAAATAATTTCCGGTATTGCCCCTGAAATGTACAATGTCCATCAGCTCATTTACAACCACACCTGCAGGGGTGTATTTACGGAGCATGATATCATCAGCTGTTTTCTGAAAGTCGGTACGTATGTTTTCGCTGCCGGTGCCGGCATTGGTCTGGCTGAAGGTTTGTTCGCTTCGCTGGCTGGCCACATGCATGAATTTGCCGGGTACGTCTTTGCGTGAAAACAGTTTGTCGTTTTTTGCAACAGAAGTAAACAGGTCGGGAACGCCGCTGGTTGTTTCCGATTTGCCAAGCAACAAAAACCCTTTCGGGTTAAGGGAATAATGAAAAGTGGTGAGCGCCTTTTTTTGCAGGTAGGGTTCCATATAGATCAGCACATTGCGGCAGCTGATGAGGTCCATCTTACCAAAGGGCGGGTCTTTTAAAAAATTGTGTTGGGCAAACACACACATCTCCCTGATGTTCTTATTCACCTGGTAACTGCTATTGACCTTAGTAAAAAATTCATGCAGCCGCTGTTCCGTTACATTATTCAATTCGGCTTTGGAATAAATACCCTGCCGGGCTTTGGTAATGGCTGGTTCACTCAGGTCTGTAGAAAAGATCTGCACGATGCGCATACTTTCGCCTAAGAACTCCTTCAGGCAAATGGCAATGGAATAAGCCTCTTCGCCTGTGCTGCAACCGGCAACCCATATCCGTATGGGTTCACCGGCAGATTTATTCTTTATAAGAAGGGGAAAAACGGTTCCGCATAAATTGTCAAAACTTTTTTGATCTCGGAAAAAAGAGGTTACCGGGATCAGGAGGTCCTGGTATAACACATCCTGTTCCGTTTTATTTTCCCGCAGATATTTCAGGTAACCTGCCGGTTCTTCACTTTTATTAATGGCCATCCTGCGGAGTATCCTTCTGCGGATGGTGGTTTGTTTGTAATAGGTAAAATCGGTTCCCTTGCGCAGGCGGAGCAATGAAAGGATCTGTTTAAACACATCCTCATCAGGTACCG
>CAZBIK010000428.1:0-2452 GCA_964491955.1 uncultured Ferruginibacter sp. | reverse complement strand
GGCGTTGATCAGTTTGGTCTGGTTCGGGTTACCGGTAATGGTTTCATTCGGGTTGCGGATCAAAACGTTAATGGCATCGGGCGAAAGCTTCGGAATATTTTCAGTAACCGTTTTTACAATGCCCGCATTGATACCGATCAGTTCTTCCCTGGTCATGCCCGGTTTACGAGGTATGCCTGAAGTGATCACGGCCACATCGGTGCCGGCCGTTTTCGAATAATCATTGGTACTGCCGATAACCTTGGTATCAAAACCCAGCAGGGTAGCGGTTTGCATCAGGTCCATGGCCTTTCCTTCGGCAACGCCTTCTTTGATATCCACTAAAACCAGTTCGCTGCAAAGTTCTTTACGGGCAATATTGTCGGCACAGGTAGCACCTACGGCCCCGGCTCCAACTACAGTTACTTTCATGTATAAATATTTTAAGTTGAAAAATTATCCCGCAAAGATAATTAATTAAGGCCTGAAGAAATATGTCAATCTTTTAATTCGTTAAAAATTTTCTCCCCTTAGGATTTAACTGTTTACTGTGAAGCTTTAGCCGGATTTTAGATTAATGTTGCAGCATAATCCAATCCCCATGTTTAAAGCCCTTCCTTTTATAGTAATGTTATTTTCACTACTCAATAGTTTTAGCCTTCAAAGCCCTTCCGGATTTTCTGCAGCATTCGACAGCAGGAAAAATGCCGTACTTATAAAATGGCAAAACAGTTCACCAGGGATACGGTCTTTTTCTGTTCAAAAGAGTGTTGACAATAAAACATGGGATGATATTTCCATACAGGTAAACAACCAGCAAACAACTACCGCATCTTTTTATTTTGAAGAAAAGCTGCCAGCCACAGGCAAAAGTTATTATCGTTTAAAAAGCAATGCTTTCAATGGTAATATTGCGTACAGCCTTGCTGTACAGGTGATCATTGCTTTGCCCGAAAATGGTTGGGTAATGTACCCGGTTCCCGTACAGGATTTGCTGACACTGGATTACCGGGGAACCGAAAAGATCCCGGGGGTTATCAATGTTTTTATACAGCAAAGTTCGGGCAGGATAATAACGAAGCTGAGATTATCTTCGCTGAACAGGCTTATCCGTATACCGGTAGATCATTTGGGTAAGGGTATTTATGATATCCGGATCATTGTAGAAGGGAATGTGGTATGGGACCAGCGGTTTGTTAAGTGATCAGCCTATAAAAATTCAGCAATTCTTTGAACAGGAATATGGCCATCAAAAGCCTTTACAAAATTTCCTTTTTTATCATACAGGAACAGGGACGGTAAGGAATGTATCTTATAAAAGGTTCCAAAAAAATAAGTTGGGTCGCGGCCCAGGATGATATTGGGATGGTCAGCAATTTTAAATTCTTCGTAAAACCTTTTTAATATCCGGTGCTCCAGCGGGGAAGCCATGATGACCTGTGCTTTTTTAAACAAATGGATATTGGCAGTAAGTTCTTTGGTCTTTTGCCGGCAGTGATCACAATCCGGGCTGAAAATGAATATCAATGTGGATCTTTTTTTCACCAGGTCATCTTTACCGAACCTGGAACTGTCGGGCACTTTGGTGATGCTGAAGGGTGGTACTGTAGGGAAGCGCAGGTAAATGGGCGTGCTGTCTGGCTGGGCAATTGTTGAATGACCAAAACAGATTAAACACAACAGTAAAAAATGCAACTTCATATATCTCAATTTAAGTAAAACTAAATGCTTTGTTTGGAAATGGAATGTTATTAATAGAATCAGGAGACGTTCATTTTTTAAAAACTGTCAGCCTGAGCTTGTCGAAGGCGGGTAGGTACTAATACCGGCTTCGACAAGCTCAGCCTGACATTCTAATTGATGTAGAATACTGAATTTCTTATTTAGCCTTACTATTCCTACTTTTGCAGCCTCCCGGTAGTTTCCGGGATTAAAATTGATATTATGGCAACAACAGCAGATATGCGGTCAGGTCTGATCATTAAAGTGGATGGAAGCCTGTACACCGTTATTGAATTCGGGCAAAACAAAACAGCCCGTGCAGCCGCCAAAGTGTGGGCTAAATTAAAAGGGGTGGATAATAACCGTACCATTGAGGTTACCTGGAACAGCGGTGAAACGATCTTCCCGGTAAGGGTTGAAAAGAAACCTTACCAGTATTTATACAAGGACGATACCGGCTACAGTTTTATGGATACCGAAACCTTTGAACAGATCACCGTGGCTGAAACCTTGATAGACGCACCGCGGTTTTTAAAAGACGGGCAGGAGGTATCTGTATTAATTAACGGCGAAACGGACCTGCCAATGGGTGTTGAACTGCCCGATAAAATAGTTTTACTGGTTACTTACAGCGAACCGGGCATGAAAGGAGATACGGCAACACGTACCTTAAAGCCGGCAACTGTTGAAACCGGCGCTACCGTTAACGTTCCTTTATTTGTAAATGAAGGTGAACTGATCAGGGTTAATA
>CAZBIK010000427.1:0-2457 GCA_964491955.1 uncultured Ferruginibacter sp. | reverse complement strand
TCATCTTTTGATAATGCATTCTGGACAAAACTGATGCTGGCCATTAAATAAGGGGTCAAGACTGCTCCAGGCCGCCTGACCCCTGTAGAATAAAAAAAAGTACCACTTTACAGCAGTACTTTTAATTTTTTTTTGAGGAAGTGAAAATTACTCCGTAACCACCAGCCTGAATCCATTGCCATGGATATTTACAATTTCAAGCGCAGGGTCTTCCTTTAAATATTTACGCAATTTGGCAATGTACACATCCATGCTGCGGCCATTGAAATAGGTATCGCTGCCCCATATTTTTTTCAGGGCCACTTCGCGGCTAAGCAGATCGTTTTTATATTCACTCAGCATTTTCAGCAACTCATTTTCTTTGGGCGAAAGGGTTTGTGTCTTGCCATCAACCGTTAACTCACGCAGGCGCGGGTTAAAATGATATTTACCAAGGTCATATTCGGCATTTGCTTCTTCACGGTGCAGTTCTTCATTGCGTTTCAATATTGATTTGATCTTATGCAGCAATACCTCACTGTCAAATGGCTTGGTGATATAATCATCGGCGCCCAGTTTATACCCCTGGATGATATCATCCTTCATGGTCTTTGCACTTAAAAAGAACAAAGGCACATCGGGGTTCACATCACGGATCTCTTCGGCGAGGGTAAAGCCATCCATATTGGGCATCATCACATCCAGCAGGCAGAGGTCAAATTTTTCACGCTGAAAGGCTGCCAACCCGAGTTTTCCGTCCCTTTCCAGCGTTACATTGTAATCATTCAGTTCAAGATAGTTTTTCAGTACCATGCCAAGGTTTGTATCATCTTCGCACAACAGGATCTGAGGTTTTACCGGTTCCATAATTATTAAGGTTTATTAGCAAATAAAATTAAATCATATTTGTTACAGCGAATATAGTGCCTAATTTTTTGTTAAAGGTGAAAATTAGTCAAAAGTCATTGGTCATTGGTCATTGAGTCATTGGTCATAGAGTCAATGGTCATTTTTTCCCGGATCGCTTTTCCCGATGCGATTAATGTAGCTGTTCAGCATAAGGAGGCATTCATTAAGTTTAGTGAAGATTTTATTGTATTCTTCCGGTGTGATTAATTTTCGGTTGAAAGCTTTTTGATTGGCAGATTTGGTTTCAAAAAGCGAACCCCGTGCATACCAGCAAAAGTTTTTATTCTCTTTGTAATGATACCTTCCGTATCCTTCAGATATGTTTAGAGCGATTGAATCTGCTGCCCTGAGGTATTGGTCGCCTAAACTCTTTTTATTAAAAATGTCCCATTTTTCTGTTACCTGGAATACCAGCTCGCCAATTTCCATGGCAAGGTTGTAAACCTTTAAGTCTTCAAGCAGGGTCATACATCCGGATTTATTACTAAAATAAATAAAATCTCCAGAAATTCAAACAGTGCCTTAATGACCCAATGACTTAATTACTCAATGACTTAATGACTCAATGACTTAATGACTCAATGACTTAATATCTCAATGTCTCAATGTCTTCTCAAATACTTCTTATCCGTTAAGGTTTTCAAAAAAGCAATGATGTCTTTTTTCTCCATAACCGTTAATCCCAGGGGTTCTTTCAATAACACATCAATATTAACGGGATCAGCAACGAATTTTCCAGGGTCATTGTAATAATCCAGCACTTCTTCCAGTGTTTTAAACATCCCGTTGTGCATATAAGGAGCTGTTACCGCAACATTACGAAGGCCCGGTGTTTTGAACTTGCCAAGGTCTGCATCTTTTTTGGTAAGGTTGTATAAGCCGGCATCATTTAATTCCTTTCCATTGTACAGGCCGATATTTTTAAATTCATCGGTGGTAAAATCTTCCATCCGGTGGCAGTCGAAACATCTGGCTTTATCACCGACGAACAATTGCCGCCCCCTTTCTTCCCGGGCAGTTAATTTTTTAAGGTCATTGCTCCAGTCATCGAATTTGCTGTCGACCGTTTCAAGCGTTTGTTCAAATGCCGAGAAAGCAGCCGCCAAGTTTTGTGCCGTTGGTTTTTGACCGAATATTTTTTGAAACAGCAGCCGGTATTCACGTGATTTGTTTAAACGCAGTACCGCTTCATCAATGGGCAACCCCATTTCATCGGGATTTTGTATGGGCATTAAAGCCTGTTCTTCCAGTGTTCCGGCACGGCCATCCCAGAAATAATAGGGACGGTTCTTCATGTTTAGCACCGACGGGGTATTGCGTGTAGTGAGTTTACCGCCGATGCCCACACTGAATGCAACTGTATCAGCAAAGGCGAACCAGGGAATGTGGCAGCCGGCACAGCTTACCGAAGAATCTTTTGATAATATTTTTTCGGAAAATAATTTTTTACCCAGGGCAGCTTTGGTTTTAATTTCAACATATTCTTTTTCAAAAAAAGAACTGGTTAATATAAACAGCAACCCAGCTGGTAAAGAGAAAAACAATATTTTTTTCATCGATACAAATTTA
>CAZBIK010000426.1:0-2458 GCA_964491955.1 uncultured Ferruginibacter sp. | reverse complement strand
CAATTGCCCGGCAATGATACCTATGCGGAACCATGTACTGCTTTAAGCAATGCTACCATTGGCCAGCATACCAGGCATATTATTGAACTGTACCAATGCCTGCTGGAAGGATGCCCTGCCGGTGCCGTGAACTATGATGACCGCAAACGCAACAGCCTTTACGAAAATGATATCCATGCAGCAGTAAACGCAATAAAGGAAATTCAGCAAAACCTGGATCAGCCCGATAAAACACTTACCATAGTTTCCATGGATGACAACGGCGCTTCAAACATCCAGTCAAATTATTACCGCGAGATCTTATACAACCTGGAACATTGTATCCATCACCAGGCGCTGATCAAAGTGGCCCTGCTTTCCATAAAGGATTTCCCGGTTGCAGAAGGTTTTGGTGTAGCCCCTTCAACCTTACAATACCGGCAGCAATGTGCACAGTAAGTTTTGTAAGGGCCGGCGATTCCGTAATTATCACATCAAACAGGGATGAACACATTCAGCGTAAAAATGCTGCTGCCCCTGCATTGCATGAAGTGCAGGATAAAAAGATCATTTTTCCCAAGGATGCAAAAGCAGGCGGTACCTGGTTTGCTGCTGCCGGCAACGGAAATGTTGCCGTGCTGCTGAACGGGGCTTTTGTAAAACACATTGCCAGTCCGCCATACCGCAGGAGCAGGGGGCTGATTGTTTTGGATATCATTGCGGAGAATGACCCGTTTTTATTTTTTACCGGCAAGCTTGACCTGGAAAAAATTGAACCTTTTACCCTGGTGCTTTTTCAATCAGGGGTTTTGCATGAGCTCAGGTGGGATGGCAACAATAAGTACGAACGTTTGCTAGATGAATCCGGTAATTATATCTGGTCTTCGGCAACTTTATATTCAGATGAAGTGATCGGCAGGCGTAAAGATCTATTTGACCGGTTCATACAATTCGGGCAAAATATCAGTGCCCCCCGCGTGCAGCAGTTTCATTCCGGTAACGGGGGAGATGAGGAGAACGGTTTTGTGATCAACCGGCAAACGGGCATGAAAACGTTCAGTATCACCCAGGCGATTGTAAAACCGGCAACCATTGATTTTATACACACCGACCTGCTTCAGCAACGGCACTTTGAAACAACCCTGCCTATACAACAGGCCACAATACAACAATAAGTGAAGAAATTAAAACTGTTCGTACATAAACTTACACATTGGGAATACTGGCCTTTTGATGTGGTGTATATACCCATGTATTTTGTCTGGTTTTTTCATGCTGCCCGGGCAGGGTCTTTTTTCTTTTTTAATGCTGCCAATCCGCGCATAAAAAATGCAGGGTTCCTGATGGAATCCAAGAAGGAGATCTACGACATCATTCCGGATCAGTTCATACCAAAAACATTATTTTTTAAATATGGAACAGATGCTTCTGCCATTACCGCAGCGGTCATCGAATCCGGTATTTCATTTCCCTGTATCGCCAAGCCCGATATTGGCGGAAAGGGCAGGGGGGTTGAAAAGATTGAACAGCTTCAGGACATAGTAAAGTATGCAGCAAAAATAAAAATGGATTTCCTGGTGCAGGAATTTATTCCCTATCCCGAAGAAGTAGGCATATTTTATTGCCGGATACCGGGACAACCCGAAGGGTTTATTTCCGGTATTGTAGCCAAGGAATTTTTGATCGTACAAGGCGATGGGGTATCTACCATAACCCAGCTGATTGAAAAAGATCCGCGTTACCATTTTCAGTTTAACGCTTTGGAAAAGATCTATGGGGAAGGATTGAATGCCGTTTTGGCAAAGGGAGAAATAAAAAATTTAGTGCCTTACGGCAATCACGCCAGGGGTGCCAAGTTCATTGATGTGAGCCATTGGGCCGATGAAACATTTAACAGGACCTTCGACAGCATCTGTCAACAGATACCTGAATTTCATTTTGGCCGGCTGGACATTATGTACAGCAACCTGGAGGACCTTAAGGCAGGAAAAAATTTCTCGATCATTGAACTGAACGGGGCAGGCAGCGAACCAACACATATTTATGACCCCGGGCACTCACTGTTCTTTGCCTGGAAAGAAATAGCACGGCATTTTAACCTGTTGTGTACAATCAGCATTAAAAACCGCAGGCGGGGTTTCAGGTATTTAACCGTTAAAGAAGGCATGCAGATGTTTAAGGAGAATAATGCTGTTGTAAAAAACCTGAAACAGTTTTAAAACGGTTTGCAAAAAGAATGAACACAGGAACCAAAAAAAAACTGAAACATGGATTGCTGTTGTGCACAGCATGCTGGATCATTTTTGCCCAAAGCTGCATGAAATTCAGGATCAGCGACAGCAAAGCAAAAGCGGAATTTGACAAATTGGGTTTATCCGTCAGTTTTCATTATATCAAAGTTGATGATATTGCATTGCACTACGCAAAAGCAGGAGCTGCTGAAAAGCCAACTTTATTTTTTGTACACGGTTCACCCGGC
>CAZBIK010000425.1:0-2486 GCA_964491955.1 uncultured Ferruginibacter sp. | reverse complement strand
TCACTGATGTAAAAGGTGTGGAGGTGGGTTATAGCACGATCATCTCCGGCACAGGTAAAAACATTCGTGGCAAAGGCCCTGTTCGTACTGGTGTTACGGCCATTTTACCAAGAGGCAGAAATAATAATCCAGTTTTTGGTAATTGGTATTCATTAAATGGGAATGGTGAAATGACCGGTACAACCTGGATCACAGAATCCGGGTTTTTGGAAGGTCCCGTCATGATCACCAATACCAACAGTGTGGGTGTGGTAAGGGATGCGGTGTTGAAATGGTATGTAAAAACAGGCTGGTACAAAGAAGATTTCTGGTACACTTACCCTGTTGTGGCCGAAACCTACGATGGCTTTTTAAATGATATCTATGGGTTTCATGTAAAAGAAAGCCATGCTTTTGAAGCACTGGACAATGCAAAGTCTGGTTTTATTCAGGAAGGCAATGTAGGTGGTGGTACGGGTATGATGTGCCTGGGTTTTAAAGGTGGATCAGGAACTTCATCAAGGGTAATTAAAATACATGACTCCACTTATACCCTGGGGGTGTTTGTGCAATCCAATTTCGGCAGAAAAAGAAACCTCACCATTTCCGGCGTACCGGTTGGCAAAGAATTAATTGACACATTAAATTATGATTTTAAGGCACCACCATCATACCAGCAGGGCGATGGTTCTATAATTGTAGTTGTTGCTACCGATGCCCCGGTTTTACCGCACCAGTTAAAAAGAATTGTTCAACGGGTTTCATTGGGTATCGGGCAGGTAGGCGGACAGGGCACCAATGGCTCCGGTGATATTTTTATCGCCTTCTCCACCGCCAACCCAACTGCTTTTCAAAGAGACAAGTTCACAAAAGTTGATGAATTGCCAAACGACCTGATCAATCCATTGTTTGAAGCTACTATCCAGGCAACTGAAGAAGCCATCATCAATGCCATGGTAGCGGCTGAAACGATGGAAGGGATAAACGGAAACAAAGCTTATGGGCTTCCGCATAAACTGGTGATGGATGTGTTGAAAAAATATAACAGGTCAAAAAAATAAACCGGGGTTGATAAATAACGAATGATGAAAAAAATATTATCCCTTTTTTGTTTCGTTGCATTTGCACAGGCTGCCTATGCACAAAACAAATTCACAGACAGTTTATATACACTGCTGTCCAAAACCACCAAACCCATTGACCGGTTCACCCTGCTGAATAAGATAATAGACTTAAACGATGCCACCCAGGGCAATTTACAGGATACGGCAACCGGCCTCCAGATGCACCGGATTGCACAGCATTTAATAAATGACTCTTTGCTTGCCATCAGTACAAATGTAATCGGCAATTATTTCAGGGGCAAAGGTGACTATCCTGCCGCATTGGATTATTTTTTTAAGGCCATTCCTTTGGCAGAAAAAGTAAAAGACAAAAGAAGGATAAGTTCCCTGTATTTTGACATTGCAGAATGTTACTACAACTTACAGAACCTTGATGAATGTTATAAATATGCCATTACCGGGGAACAGCATTTACCTGGTAAAGATTCGCCGATGTATGATTTTATGGCTACCCAGTTGCGCCGTACCCTGGGAAACTATTACCTTAAAAAAAACATGCCGGATTCGGCATTGAAGCAGATTCATTTACTGGAAGAAGGAAACAGCAGGTTAAAAAAACCGAATTACATTTTATACAGTTATATTCAAAATGGTACGGCCTATGCACAACTTGGGGAAAATGACCTGGCGGAGATCTATTTCAAAAAGGCACAGACCCTTTCAGATTCTATAGCTACACCGATGATGATACTCGTTTTTAACAATGCCTTTATACCTTACCTGCTAACCACTGGCCAGGTTGAAAAAGCCATGCAGCAGGCATTTCAATTAATGAAAACAGGCAACCAGGTCGGTAACAATCTGACCAGGCTGAATGCAGCAGGCTTTTTAAGCCAGGCATACAACAGGTTGCACAAGCCTGACAGCGCTTATTATTATTTAAGCATGGAGTCTTCACTTAAGGATTCGGTCTTTAATCAAACAAATATTAATAAAATACAGTCGCTTGCATTTAATGAACAGATCAGGAAGATAGATGAAGAGGCCAGGCAGGCTGCTGCAGATGAACAACGCAGGCAAAACCTGCAATATGCTTTGATTGCTCTTGGTATCATTACACTGCTCTGTCTCTATTTATTGCTCAGCCGCAGTTTTATCACCAATACAAAACTGATAGAATTTTTTGGTGTGGTTGCTTTATTAATTGTGTTTGAATTTTTAAATTTATTGCTTCATCCTTTTTTGGAACGGGTAACACATCATTCTCCCATCTTAATGTTATTGGCCCTGGTTTGCATTGCCGCATTACTGGTACCGCTGCATCATAGGGTAGAAAAATGGGCAACGGCCAAACTGGTGGAGAAGAATAAACAGATACGGCTGGCGGCGGCGAAGAAAACAATAGAGCAATTAGAGGATAACAAAACCAATTAACGAACATGA
>CAZBIK010000424.1:0-2487 GCA_964491955.1 uncultured Ferruginibacter sp. | reverse complement strand
AAACATCAATTTGCCCTCTATTTTCGGAAAAATGTGTTGCAGGGCGGCCTGTGTTGCCTGCCCCTGTTCCAGGCTGTCAAAATCCAGTTCAATAATGACAATATTTGCATTGCCTTCAGGACGGTATATGCGGTAACGCTTTACACCTGATCTTTTCCTGTTTACCGGGTCGCTGTCAAAGGCTGTTTTCCATTGGTCATAACCGGCAATCCGATGTTCTATTCTTAGTGTTATCATAAGTTTTAATTGATTTACGATGAATATGATGTTGCTATTGTCGTCAATGAATTAGAGTTAATGTTTGTTTCCTGCTGACACGGGAAACGAAGACCGGTTGAAAATATGCACTTAAAGTTATGAACTATCACTGAAAATGGAAAACCCGGATAGGAACCGAAGATTGGTTTCAAATAGCTGAAGTTTGTTTTCTTTAAACAGTAAATGCAGTTTTAGATGCTTTACTTACGGTCCAGCTATTTAAGCCGCAGCACCATCAGGTCCTCATCAAAATATTCATCCTTCCATTTTATGGAATTCAGCTCGGTACCGTATTTTTCAAACCCAAATTTTGCATACAGTTTTTTTGCGTGCACATTATCCGAAAGTACGACCAGGTTGATCTGTTCAATACCCGGTATGGCCTTTACCCGTTCAATGATCTCGCCGAGTAATTGCCGCGCAATTCCACGCCCACGAAAATCTTTAGAAACATACATGGTGAACAACATGCCTTTGTGCCGCAGTTTTTCCCGGTCGGCCCCATCACGGGCAAAACTGGCCACGCCTGCCAGCAACTGGCCTGCATAAGCGCCGAGTGTAAAACTCTCATTGCTGTCCTTTGTGGGAAATGGAGCGCTCCGGTTGTCCCTGGCTGTGATCAGCAGGGTATCTGCATCATGCTCAAGACCGGCAGCCAGGAAGTTTTTGTACTCCGCCAGTTGAGTGGAAAATATTTCCTTTATTTCGATGCTGTTCATTTTAAACTGCTGTGACTGTAAGTTAATCACTAAAAAACAAAACTGTTTACCACCCATCCACTCTGCCCAGTCGCAGAAAGGTTTCGGTCAAAGCCTGTGGCGCAGTCCGGCTGATATCTACAGATCAGTTTATGTTTTTAATGCTGAAAACCGGCCCCAGATCGTATGGCCTCACTGAGTATATCCATGTTTATATCTTTCAGCGTTTTGAACCTGATGCAATAGCCTGTCACGCTGGCCTTGCCTATTTTTTTTCCAAATGTTTTGGCCAGGTATGTCTTGTCATCGATGCCCAGGATATAGACAGATATCCCCGTTTTATTTGCACTTAAACCAATTTGATAGAACTCCCTGGTTGTTCCATCAGCATATTTTATGTTGTAACTCCCATACCCGATATTGGGATTGGAAACCGTTTTATTTTCACTGTTCTTACCATCCAGGAACCACAATTTACAGCCCGGCATTAGCTCCAGGATGCTGCCGTGCAGTGCCTGCATGTCACTGCGTTTTGGTTCAGGCTGACTGGAAATATAGTTTTTGATCTTTTCCTTTATGCTCATATTGTAAATCTTATTTTTTATTCTACTTTCCATCCTCATAGATCTTTTTAATGGTTTCAGCCGCAACCAAAGATTTCATCATCACAACCGGAAATTCTGTGGCCATCTTCTGCCCGGCTGTGCTTTTATAGAACTTAACCAGTTTCTTTAATTCCCGGTAAGTAAAGTGTTGCCGGTAGATCCGGTTCACAGCATTATCCAGCCATTTCTTACCATTACCGGTTTTAAAATAAAGGGATAAATTTTCAAATTCAGGTTCCGTTATTTCTTTTTTTTGCCTGTCCTCCTCCAGTTTGAATTCGATGGCCTCATTAATATTGAAACCACCCCGCAGGTTTCGCAATTCAGTTATCACCCGGGTCACCTTATCATCAGGAACGGCTGAAGTATCCGGCTTATAATCTTTCAGATCATTGGTAAGCCTGCTGAAGATCGATGAACTTTTAGACCTGGTTGTGTCAGCCAGGGCAAAGGCTGAAGCCAGGATCATAAAACAGGCTATAGATAAACATAAAATATTTTTCATCTTTCAAAGTATTTTAAAGTTTGGGGCATAGATCTGACTGCATTGAGGATTATCCGAAAAACTGGCATTGTACAACATGGTGCCTGGTAACTAAAACCGAATGTAATTCCGTTCACTAAAATTACTTTTATTTATTTTTTGCTGATGGTATTCTTAACTCCTGTTCCTGCTACTCCCTGCAGCCACATTCATGATGTTCGTTTATGTATTTTATTGATTCCTTGCAAAGCTTTTGTAAAGTGGGGATGTTGATGTCATCCAGTTTTTTTACATATATGCAGGCCTTGGCCATTTTAAATTTACCAAGCCCTTCTAAAAGTTTTTTACTTTTTTCTGTTGGAGAAAAAATGTACAGTGAAAACGCCGCTTTCCTCGGAGAAAAACCAATGATGGGTGCATCGCCTTCGTGGCCGCTTGCGTA
>CAZBIK010000423.1:0-2496 GCA_964491955.1 uncultured Ferruginibacter sp. | reverse complement strand
ACCCTCGCCCAGGTATTGTGCGGTCTTTCTTTTTTCAAGTGATCTGATGGTATCTAATGATGACTGGTAATTTTTATCAGCCGGATCCAGTTGCTCCGTTTCATATTTGGTCATTTGCCGGTTTTGCCGGTTAAGGGCAATGAACCAAAATACCAGGGCAGCCAGGATATAGGCCAGCAGGAACCAGTACAGGAAAAAAATGTAGCGGAATTTTTTTGATTTGGATGGCATGGTGAATATGCAGCAAAGGTATGGAATAAGCAGTTGGCGGACAGGGATTGATACTGGATACAGGATACTTGATGGCGTATTATAATTTTAAGGATTCATGATACTCAGTACCTATCCGGTATCCGGCATTAATTCCTTACATCCAGACCCCAGCTCAGCTTATTGCGCAGCGTTTGCAGAAAATTATTTTCATTCAGCCGTATCAGGTTAAAGCTGAAGGTTTCTTTGCGCACGGCAAGTTGCACTTCCTTGGTTACAATTTCGCGGCGGCTGTCGAGGGTACATAAAAAACCATCGGTACGGCCTTCCACTTCAAAGGAGATGATGTTGTTATCGGGCACCACAATGGGGCGTATGTTGAGGTTGTGCGGCGAAACGGGCGTAATTACAAAACTGCCGCTGTCGGGGAAAACCACCGGGCCCTGGCAACTGAGTGAATAACCGGTAGAGCCGGTTGGCGTGGCCACGATCAATCCATCGGCCCAGTAGGTATTTAAAAATTCACCGTTCAGATAGGTATGGATCTTGATCATGGGTGATGAATCTTTTTTGTGCAGCGTAAATTCATTCAACGCATAAGGGGCATCGCCAAAAAGTGGAATATTCGCATCGAGGTGTATCAGCGTTCTCTGGTCCAGCACAAAGGTCCTGTTCACCAGCGCTTCCACGGCAGAAACCAGGTCTTCTTTACCGATATTGGCTAAGAAACCCAGCCGACCGTAATTGATCCCAGCAACCGGGATGCCGCTGTCTTTTACCAATGTAACGGTATCCAGCAGTGTGCCATCACCGCCCAGGCTGATGATGAAATCTATGTTCTGGTCAAGGTCTTCAGAAGAATTGAACGTGGAGTATTTTGCTTTGAGGTTGATGGCCGAATAAAACTGGTTGAAAAAATCCTGGTAAAATACCAGTTCCACACCACTCAATGCCAGTTCATCCAGCAGCCTGATAATGTCCTGGTGCTGGTTGTTCTCAATACCCCGGCTGTAGATCGCTATTTTCATGCCGCTGACCCGCCGGCTGGCGGAATTTTCGATGTGTTGTTTAAAGGGCTTAAAACCCCGATTGATTGTGTAAAAATAAACCGTTTTTATTTAACTGGTTAAAACTGTACTCAAACCGCAGGTTTACATCATACAAGGTAAGGATATCTATGCCAAATCCGCCCGAATATAACAAACGGTTATTCAGGTTGGTGGCATACACTTTTTTTGTGTATACATAACCCATATCCGTATAGGCTTTTGCAAAAAATGTGAACGGTATCTTTGTCAGCAGTTTTGGAAAGAACGGGAAAGGAACATTGAAAGAGATAATTTTTTTCTTAAAAGTGGATTTTACCAGTGCCGTGGCAACACCATCGATCACATAATACTCCAGCCCGCGGAGATAATTGTCGCCATAACCCAGCCCGCGTTGGTTGATATAAGCCTGGTCAAAGGGCAGCTTGATCTTTCCGTTCGTTTGTAAACTGTAATACCAGTTTTTCCCCAGGTGAAGGTACCGGCTATACCCGGCCTCCAGCATGAACATATTGATGCCGCCCGTAAAACCCAGCCCTCTTTTATGCAGGGTAAAAAATCCGGTCTGCCCCGTCAGCGGGTAGGATACATTATTTACATTGGAATATTGCTGAACATATACCAGGTCGATGATCCCTTTTGAAGTTACCGGGTCTTTAAAATAGTTAGGATTATATTTTTTGTCAATGACCGAGTCGGCTATTTTCAACCAGGTATAGCTGGCCGAAAAAACATGCCTTTTAAACAGGCCCCTTCGTATGATGAAACCGGCATTTACATACCAGGTCTTATATACAAAATCGGCCCGGGCCTTTGTGGCAGAATCTGTAGGATAAAACAACAACGAATCCCTGTAACTGGTTTTATAGGGAAGTTCCCGTTTTTGGTTATAACCGCCTCCAACCGTAAACCCTTCCGTTAATGCCCGGTTGCTGTACGGTGCCGTGTAGCTGAAAGAAATATTCCTGGAATAGCCGTTGATGAGGTAAACCCGCAACTGGTCCCTGCGCCCGCTGAGGTTGTAGTGCACAAATTTTAAACCGTAGTTCACCCGGTCAAAACTGGCGTTGTAGGTTTTATACCATTCATTAAAATTTCGGTCAACCAGGTTGAATTGGGGTACAGGGTAAAGGTACCAGCGTTCGGTGACCTTAACATGAATGCTTATATTCTGTGCATCCAATGCAACCATTTCAAATTTAACTTCATTGAACAGCGTGGTATTGTACACCTGGAAACG
>CAZBIK010000422.1:0-2499 GCA_964491955.1 uncultured Ferruginibacter sp. | reverse complement strand
ACTTTCAGTTGAAACTGGTAGATGCCTGCAGACAGGCTGTTCACCAATGTAATTGCAGCTGATTGATTATATATATTAAAAGCAGCAGGTCCGCTTATTTTTGTCCAGAGCCATTCAACGATCGTCCCATCCGGGTCGCCAGAGTCGCTGCCATCCAGCAAAACGGTATCTGCAGGCAGTATGATCTGCCGGTTGGGGCCGGCAATTGCAACCGGTGATTTATTTGAACTGCCAACCGGTGGATTACTGCCGGTATCATTGTATAATGTATCTTTTTTACATGAAATATTTATAAAAACCCCCATCATCAAAATGCAAATGGTACATTTTAGTAATTGTTTCATGAGTGACAATTTTATTATTTACATAAATGTTCAATAAGACACAGTTGCAATGGTTCATGGGATACAGGCAAATTATTTTTTCAACCTGTGAGATACGAACCGGGTATTGTTACTTAAATCATGATCATGATGCCAGAACTATTGATTCAATTGCTGAATTAGTCCGGTGACTGATCACAGGTAAAATCATAGAGTGTTGATATGGTCTTATTCCTGGTTCCAATGATCAATGCATCAAAATACCCGATGGTATCATCATAGTCAGATCGCGGGTTTCCACCAATGGTAAATCGTACACCTTCTCCATTGTGCCCGGCGGGAGGTGTATCAATAATCCGGGCATTGGGGTGCAGGGATATTAATTCTGCTATTGTGCTATGAGCTGGCAACCCGGTGATGGTAACAGCCTCAAAATGCCAGGTTCCCTGAAGAGCATTCCATTGTTGCCATGTATTTAACAGCACGGGGGGATAACCCGTTCCCTGCCAGCGTGGGGTGGGGCTAAAGAAAATATTAAAATCCTTTGCAGCATCATTATTAACATCAACCTGTAATACAATAATTGTTGGTGCATTGTGAACTACATAAGTGCTGTATTTTAATTCAGTCAAATCAGCCAATAAGGTACCGGAATATCCACCCCTGCGAAGGCGTATTCTTCTCAGGGTCGGGTCAGCCGATGTGGGGAGGTTCATTGTAACTGAACCCCTGATGAGCCGGGGATCGCTATCATTGTCCGGTCCGCAAACAATGTCAACATGATCCGACAGATCTGAAAAAATAGTAGTGGTGCCAACAATGTTTACCTGTTGTTCCTTCCATCCCTGCGCATAGAAATTATGTACATTGATCCTTTCGAATTTATACGGTATAACCCCCCTGTTCAACGGCAAATTGGCCGGTTCATGCATTTCCTTTGCAGCTGCCGTTTGATCATTTAATTTCCGGCATGAGATAATACTGAATATAGAAAGAGCTACTGTAAGCAGAACTGTCCTGGAAATATTTTTTCGCATAAAACAAAGTTTAATGGTTACTATTATTTACTGAAAACAGATTTCAAAATTATATTCAAGTTGCATTTCAGGAAATAGCATAAATATGTTGATGTTGGCAAACAGCAGTAACTGAACAGCATGAATATGCTATTATAAAATCTGATAATTTTTATTTACTTTGGCCGTCGATTTCTGGTTTCAAGTGATACAGGTCCCTTTACCTGTATTTTATATTGAAATTTAAAAGGCAATAGTATCATGCCGGGAATATCTGAAATAAGAAAGTTAATACTGCTGGTTTTCTTAACTGCAATGCTTTCTGGTATCTCTGCTGCCCAGCAAGACCGAAAAGCAGATTCCCTGTTACAAGTGTTGAATAGCCAAAAAGAAGATACAGGCAGGGTGAATACCCTGAACAATCTCAGTAAGCATTACCTGAGAAATAACAAAATCCCCGGTGCAAAAAAATATGGGCAGGAGGCCCTGTTACTTGCACAAAAGATCAGCTTTAAAAAAGGAGAAGCTGCTGTTCACAGGAATATCGGGATGATCTTTATCCGTGAACGTAATTACCGGGAGGCCCGCAGGAGTTTTTCTTCGCTTTTAAAAATATCAGCAGAGATTGGTGATAAATACGAAATGGCCATTGCCAATAACAATATCGCAAATAGCTTTTTCAGCGAAGCCAATTACCCTGAGGCCATAAAGTATCACAACGCCTCTCTTAAAATAAAAAAGGAGATTGGCGACAAGCCGGGGATGATCATGTCCTATAACAATATTGGCCTTGTAAACTGGAACGGGGGTAATTACCCGGAAGCCTATAAAAATTACCTGGCCGCCTTAAAGATAAGGGAAGATATTAATGATCTGCAGGGAGTGGCCCATTCCTATAACGTGCTTGGTATTGTTTATGATGATGAAGGAAATTATCCCGAAGCCCTGAAAAATTATCTCCTCTCTTTAAAACTTTATGAAAAACTCGGTCTTAAATTCGGAATTGCTGCCTGTTACAATAATATCGGCGAGTTATACAGAAAACAGTCTGATCATGCTCAGGCACTGCGTAATTTCCAGGCTTCGGTCAAAGTAGCAAACGAGATCGGTGTTGAAGCCCAGGTTGCTATGACGTATAAAAAACTTGCGGGTTTTTACAA
>CAZBIK010000421.1:0-2503 GCA_964491955.1 uncultured Ferruginibacter sp. | reverse complement strand
TCAAATACTTCTGTTTTACCGGTGTTCAGCACATGCAGTTCTGCATTAAAATCATGCACCAGCATTTTAATTTCCTCGATGGGTGTGGTTTTAACCACTTCGGTAAGGTCGCTGGCCAGGCCTATTTTTTTAACTGTCGAGAATTTTGTTCCGGGCGGAACCGTGATCAGCGGCCAGGCCAGGTTTTTCATGGCATGCACGGCGTGTGTGCCAAACAAGATATGTTCTGCAGCCGTTTTGCCCTGGCTTCCCATAACCACCGCATAGGGTTTTACCCGATCACAAACATCTTTGAGTTCACTGAAAAATGCGCCCATGCCCACTTCTGTCTCAATGATAAGTTTATTGCCGGTTTTCAGCATGAATTCATCCTTAATCTGTTTCATATCCCTTTCCGTGCTGCGCAGCAGGTCTTCGAGGCTAACCACGATCGGCAGTTCGCTGTACCCTACGGGTGTTTGAACAACAGTTAGAACCAGCAGCTTTGCCCTGATGGATAAGGCCATATCTGCAGCATAATTCACCGCATTGTATGCGGCGGGAGAAAAATCGGATGCAACCAGGATCGTTTTCATAAAAAATTTTTTTATTTAATAAAATAAGATCAATGCTATGTGATGATGTTCCTTCAATACCCCTTCGTCCACAAATTCCACATCCCCGCCGTTTTCGAGTACTTTTTCAATCACATCGTCAACGGCATCTTTGATATACGAATAGCGGTTATACGGCTTGATGGCTTTATAGATGATCTCATCACTGCTGCCGTGTTCTGCAGCATACATATAATCTTTTTCAACCAGCAGCAGCCGGCCTTTGCAGTTCATCGCCTCCCGCCATACATCCCGCATGCCTGCAGCAAGTTTATTTTTACCGGCGGCTTCTTCCAGCTGGTTCAACAGGTCTTTATGCTGTATCTTTTTCCAGTTGCTGAGATGCGGTTCCAGTATTTGTCTCAACTGAGGCAGGCTGCTGTCTTCGTAATTGCCATGCAAATATTCGACCACATGCCCGGAATGTTTGGTAAGTTTTTTAAAATGGCCAAGTACTTTTTCAGTACCCATAATAAAAAGGGGCAGCGGGTATGCTTTCAGGATAATATCCAGGGTATTGTCGATATGATGTAAAAACTTTTGCAGCAGTATTTCCTTACGTTCGCTGTTGTCTGAAAAATTGGCAACCCTTTCCGGAACATCATTACTGAATGCATCTGCTGATTCAGGTGTATGGGAAACGATCCTGATCAGGTCTTTCGAATTACCGAGGAACATCCTGCTTTCATTGCTGCTGATCAGAAGCACCAGGTATTTATGCAATTGCTTTTTGCTGTATACCAGGTCGCGGATCTCAAAGGATTCATCAATGATGATCTTTTCTTCAACGGCGATGTCCAGGTAAAGCACTTTTTCAAAAACAGGCGACACATAGATGGCAATGCTTTTTTTGTATGTATTGAAATTTAATTTACTGATGATGGATTCCAGTTTCTGTATCACCAGCAATGCCACTTCATCCGGGTACTGTTCCATAAGTTCGTGTTCCACCTGCTGCGCTGCCCTTTTGAGATCCCGGGTCAATGCTGGTTTAACACTCATTTTTGGTTCAAAAGGCATGATGACCGAAACGGCCGGCCGGTAATGAAGCGCTTCAAGCACTTCCTTAATTTCGGGGGTGAAATCTGTGTTCATAGTGCTCTGTTTTAGGCAACGAATATACTACCGTGATCCCCTGGAAACACTGACGGCAATCAGCAGGATCTTTGATTAACCTCAGTTTATTGAAAAGCAGAAAAAAAGGGCAGGCCCTTAAAACATCAATTGCCTTTGATACGGGCAAGGAAAGATCTTATCGATTGACGTTCCCACCCGGTAAACCGGCCCCGCTGTACCACCATCGTGTTTTCTTCCGGGTGCCGGAGATAATAATAAAATACAAATCTTCCCTTTGGGTCTTGCCAGCCAATGATCTGCCCGAAACGAAGGTCATTGAACACCAGGGTATCATTCCACTTTTCAACTGTATAGAACTGCTGCGAAAACCGTACCAGTTGCTGCAGGTCTTTATGATCACGAACAGGCAACAGTAAGGAATCATTGCGTGGAAAAAACTGAAACGCGATCTCCTTTTTTTCGTCGAATAATGAACGGAACCCAACATGGTAACCGCTGTCGTTGCCGGCAACAACATACCAGAGCAGGTTTTGCAAAGGTGCCGGAGTGGTAAGATACCGCGTATAGGGTATCTGTTGTTTTTGCAGGATCTGTCTTACATCATTGTCTATTTTTGATTTATTGACCACACAAAAGATCAGGTATAAAGCACTTACTCCAAGCCCAAAGCGCCACCATTTAGTACGGATGGGTTTCCGGGATCTTAAATAGACAAGGGCCGCACAGGCAATACCCGGCCATAGGGAGAAAAAAGGATCGGCCACATAAATGGTATTGAAAGAGATGCGCAAATGGCTGAATGGTTCAAACCAGCCCACCCCATAATTGTTGAA
>CAZBIK010000420.1:0-2537 GCA_964491955.1 uncultured Ferruginibacter sp. | reverse complement strand
TGTTACGCCATCACATCACCGGGTGCACCATGCCATCAACAGGGAATATCTTGATAAGAATTACGGGCAGATCTTTATTTTCTGGGACAAATGGTTTGGCACATTCCAGGAAGAACTGCCCGATGTACCGCCGGTTTACGGCATCACCAGGCCGGTCAGGACATGGAACCCGGTCAAAATAAATTTTCAGCATGTGTGGCTGCTGATAAAAGATGCCTGGAGAACGAAAGACTGGAAAGAAAAATTCACTTTATGGTTCAGGCATACCGGTTACCGCCCGGCCGACGTTGCCGCTAAATACCCGGTGTATAAAATTGACGATGTGTATCATTTTGAAAAATACGATACACAAACCTCACCGGCGCTGAATGTATGGAGCTGGATACAGTTACTGCTGATCCTGCTGTTCGTGAGTTACCTGTTTGGAAATATTGCACTCATCAACAGCTTGGATACAAATTATATCTTCTGGTATGGCGGCTTTATTTTTTTAAGTGTGTATGCATTGACCGACCTGATGGACAGGAATGCATCTGCCATCTTGTGGGAATGTATCAGGTGCAGTTTAGGGCTCAGTTTTCTTTTTCAGCAAAATGACTGGTTTGGGGTGGGTACCTTTTTGCCGGCTGCTAAATTTTTGCTTGGGGGTTATTTTATGGTCTCCGTTTTGGTAACGGGTTGGTTTGTGTTAAAGCATAAAAAAGAGGATGTAAAGACAATGGCCACTGCATAGTTTAAAAAATTACTCGCTAAGCAGTTTTTCAATCCTTTCTTTTTCAATGGCCCAGTTATAGCCTTCTAATTTTGAAAGTATTACTTCTCCTTTCTTATTGAGTAAATAGGTAGTAGGGTATACATGTATTCCCAGCGATGCTAAACTTTCGGCTGAATGGGCAAACAGGATACTGCCCGCCGTATAACGGGATTGAAACATGTTGATGCGGCCTGTATCTTCATCTGATATGCATAGAATTTTAAAGCCGGGTGAATTAACCGATGCCAGCATTTCATCAAAAATATGCATCTCCTGTATACAAGGCCCACACCAGGTTTGAAAAAACGAGACGATCACAACATCTCCCTGTAAAGCGTTAATGCTGGTTTTTGTATTGTTGCCGGTCAACAGTAATTCATTGGTTTGAAATTCCATTTTTGGCACAATGGTTTTACGGATATACCACATGATCCCCCATGCTGTGGCAAGTATGATGAGTGTTGTAATAATAATGCCGGTTAATTTTTTATTCATTTCAATGGTGACCGTTCTAATTGTTTTTCATTTTCTGACCTGTTAAATCCTTTTAGGAAATACTGCATGGTAATTTTGGCAACCGGGTTCCTGATCTGTATATAGTTAAAGATCTGTTTTGGATACGCACCCAGGTTTGCTTTTGCTTCTTTTGATGTTCTGCCAAGTTCCAGTTTTTCATATTTAAGATCGATCATTTTTTGTACACTTAAAAATAATATGTTGAAATAGGTTTTATGAATATTATTATAGCTATAATCCAGACCTATATAGTGGGTTTCCATTTCGGTGTTGTAAAAAATATAGGTATAAAAACCGATCATTACATCCCTGTAATAAAGGGCATGCAGTTCAAAATTTTGTTTAAGATCTGTTTTTAATCCGTATAAATAAGCCGCATTTACAGTGCCCAGCTTTATCTTTTGCCTGTTTACAACATTCCAATAAAGCCTGTCTATTTCCACTGCAGATCCCAGTATCTCTGCTGCACTTAATTCTTTTGTTGTAATAACATCAAAAGCCTGTATGATCTTTTTAGCACGCTTGTGATATTTATTGGTAAGGTCACTTAAATAATCTTCAAAAGTATTCCAATGTGGCCTCCGGGTAATTTCCATCGTCACATCGCCTGTAAAAAACCGGTATTTTGAAGCAGTATATTTTTCTTCCAGAAAAATTTCCCGGCAATCTTTAATGATAATTCCACAGGGTTTTAACTGCCTGGCTTCTTTTACAAACAACCCAATGGCATCAAATATGCATGTATTATGCTGTTCATTTTTAAAGAAAAAGCCCTGGAAATTGATCCTTAATAAATTCCCGCAAATAAGCAGGTTTAATTGTTTGGGCAAAACGGATCTTATAAGCCTTGACCGTATGCTTTTGGGATCTTCAAAATTTAAATTCGTATGTGTGAATTTAAATAATTGCAGGTATGCTAACCCGATCAGTTTTTCTTTAATGAATATTAGTAAGTAATGATTTTCAATGTCAGGCAGCCGGGCGTTTTCAAGTGCCAGCAAATGCCTTGATCTCAGGTGATGTGTTTCCGGTAAAAGTTCATCCCATATTTCTCTATGCGATTCAATTTTCGGTGCATGTATAATTGAAATGGTCAAAACCCGGAATTATTTTTGTGGTACAGCGGCGGTGGATAATTCATTATTTACTGTTCTCCATATCCCCAACGGGTTTTCATTCTTCAATTCATCGGGCAACAGGTCATTGCTCCAGTTCTGAAAAGCGATCGGCCTGGCAAACCGTTTGATACCATCGGCACCAACAGAAC
>CAZBIK010000419.1:0-2539 GCA_964491955.1 uncultured Ferruginibacter sp. | reverse complement strand
TGAGTTCTGAATAAAACTGCGCAGTTAAATTAAAAAGCCATTGTTTGCCGGTAAGTCGGTAAGACGGAAATTATTAGTATTACAATGTTTACCGTCTTACTGCCTTACCGGCTATTTTCAAGAGGTGATCACGGGTGACCTTATTTCTTCTCCTCAAACTTATCAAGCATCACCCGGATCTTTGTGTCAGGCATTTCTTCAAATTCGGCCATCAGCATAAGTTTGCCTTCTTTGCCTTCAATGGTAATGGTGCCGTTCATGGTTCTCCCGTTTGGCCCGCTGAGTACCGTTTTGATAATGGTCTTACCTTCTTTATAGGGCGTCTTCCAGTCGCAGGATATCGAATCGATCGTTCCTTCCATGGTATTATTACCTGGTGTGATGCTGATGCTTTTTGAATCAAACTCAACAGTTGTCAATTCATCCTGTGACCGCTGAATTTCCCCGCTTGTATTCAGGTACTCCGTAACCGAAGAGGTTAACACATTTTTTTTACCGCATTGGGCGTAGCTGCTGATGCCGGCTATTGCAACAAGCAGAAAGGTTAAGATTTGTTTTTTCATGATATACTTTGTTTACATTAAAAAATAATTGCTCAAACCTAATATATAACCAAGTACTAAGTAATAAATAATAGCTTGTATGGCAAATAAATATAGATGAACGGTAGGAGGTCTGAAAATTTGTATTGCCTGGTAATCTCCGGGATAAAAGTAGCAGGCAGCTGCCTGCTGTTTCAGGAATAAAAAAATAGAAGCATGAATTGTTGGGGTAGTAAATAATGAAACATTATTTAATAAAAGCACGCAAAGTATTTGATCAATCCTTTACACAACGAACCGTGACCCCTTCCTTAATTTCCAGGCTGGCAAAGTTTGAAAAAGTGGAAGAATATATAAGAGTAAATGCCCATGCCTTTGTGGCCGGTTCTGGTGTAGCCGTCCAGAATAAGCCCTGAGTTCCAAAGCCATTGTATGCTCCCAGGTTGGATCGCCTGCCCCCGGGCAGTGCAGAAAAACCGGAGGAGTTGGTAGCCCCGGTATTGGGAGCCATCCAGTCTGTGGTTCCCGTGGTTTTTAATTTTCCGCCGGCTATATATTCACCACCCAGGCAATTGGCCAGTGTGGTGAATTCTGTTTTGGTTGGAATATGCCAGCCGGCCGGCGCCAATCCCCTCGGGTCATTTACTGCATACCAGTTGTACATTTTACCATAGTTTGTATGGGTGGCCGGGTCGGCATTCACATAGGCCCAGGCACCCGTGGTCAGGTTTTTCCATTGATCAGGATCAGCCACATGAGGTATCGGGTCTCCGTTCCGGTAAGTAGTTACATCCAGGTTTCTTGCCATCCATACCTGGCCGCAAATGGTTACGCTGGCCGGTGGAGGAGGGATATTGATATAGGTTGTAAAGGCAATATCATTTCCATAAGCCGTGCCTACACTGTTGGTGGCCCATGCCCTTACATGGTAGGTGGTGGATGCGGCCAGGCCGGTAATGCTTGCAGAGAATGTGCCGGGGCCGCTGCCAATATTAATATTATTATCTGCGATGACAGGATCTGGCTGTGTACTCCAGCATATTCCCCTTGCGGTGACCGGCACATTGCCTTCGCTGGTTATATCTCCTCCACAGAATGCTGAACTGCTGGTTATACCTACTGCGTTCAACGTGGTAAGTATGGGAAGCGTGGGTTGTGTAGTGGCCATAAAACCTGCTTCATTGCCATAGGCCGTGCCAAAGGCATTGGTTGCGTAAGCACGTACATAATATGTTGCTCCGGTACTGAGGCCGGTGATGCTGCTGCTGAATGTACCGGTGCCTGAACCATCGACCGTTTTGGTAGCCAAAGCAACCGTTGGATTCCGGCTGGTGCTCCAGCAAACACCCCTGGCAGTAACCGGGGAACCACCTTCATTAGTTATCTCTCCGCCACACGTTGCACCGGTATTGGTAACACCTGATATGGGATTGGTAGACACAACAGCCGGTTGTAAAAATGGAGGAGGGGGCAATATCCATTCGGTACCCGAATTACGGGTGCATGATAAAAGGGAAGCGGAAAAAAACAGGATGCAATAAAGGATCGGCCGCATAGCAGTTTGTTTTTAAAACGAATCTTTAGCCCAGGTTTCTAAAACTGAATCGTAAGAAAGGGGCCGGGCGTTGCCAATGCTGATGGAAAAGTGAATATGGGGGATTGTATTTTTTGCGCTGATACGGGTTTCAGGAACTTTCTTCATTTCTTTGATCCGGAAGCAAACCGTCAGAAATGCCTTTTAAATTATTTGGAATTGTAGGAGGGAAAACTTGCGCCGGAAAAGGAGATTTTCATTCAACATATATCAGGATAAAACAAACCGCAGTTGAAGATTGTTTGGTTTTTTACACAGTTCGTGTTGTACGTTCGCCCTTCTTCGTGGTCATCTACAAAGTGGGTCTGTGTCACTCTGTAGAGTGTTGCCTGTACGTTGCCACAAGGTAGGCTCTTTTGCAAGGTTGGCTTTTGTGTGTCGGCTTTGTGTGCTTTGCAAATGT
>CAZBIK010000418.1:0-2544 GCA_964491955.1 uncultured Ferruginibacter sp. | reverse complement strand
CCACCAGCAGGGCAACACAGCAACAACTCGAATCCTATAAAAAGGTCTTTGTTTCTACATTTAAAACATCCTACCCCGATGCCGAATGGGAAGGCAATGGCATCAAAGAGATCAATGGAAGAAAAGTGGGGTTTATTGAAGTGGTGACCCAGGCCATAGATACCAAAATATACAACCTGCTTTTCTTTACAGACCTGGATGGCCGCCTCCTGATCTGTACATTCAATTGTACCGTTGAAAACCGGGCAGAATGGAATGAACCGGGAAAAAGGATATTCAATTCATTGACCATAAAATAATTATCCTTATCATGCAATTCTTTCCAATACTTATCCTGTTGGCCATGATATATGGTTGCAATGAACCGGTTAACCCAGTAACTACATCCGGTTCCTTTCAACAGATTAACATTAATGAAGAAAATACCACCCCAACGGTCGATATCAGATCTTTTGCACTGATAACAAATGACCGCACAAAAGACAGTATGGATGCCAGGGAGATCCTGAAAGTGAAAAGGAATTTTCCACTGGCAATGCAGCGAAAGGATTCTTTGTTATTTGAACAGATTCTTGCCAAAAGTTTTACATTCAGGGCCGATGATGAATTTTTTAACCGGGAAGATTATATCCAAAACCGTATCCATGGCACCTGGAACATTGACACCGTGAGGTATCAAAACCTGGCGCTGCAAATCATGGGCGAACTGGCCCTGCTTACCTATAAAAATTCCCTGAATGGCACCGATGATGCCGGCAGGTCAAATCTCGAAAAATATACCTGGGCCGATTTGTATGGAAAAGAAGATGGCAAATGGAAGCTTCTTTCTGTTCATTGTATTGATGCAAAAATTGAATACCCGTGACAATAAAACATAACCCTTCTAACAGCGTGGATCTTAAAAAATTTAAAACTGTTACCATGAAACTTCTTATGCCGGCCATCCTGTGTTGTATGTTTATTATTCCCGTTTTACATGCACAGCAAAAAAACAAGACCATTCTTGGCATCTTCCCCCATCCGGATGATGAGAACATCATCGGGCATGTATTTGCAAAATACGCAAGGCTGGGGCACCGGGTATATGTGATCATTGCCACCGATGGAAAAGATGGCACGCGGGTTACAACAATCCCGGCCGGTGATTCGCTGGGTAAACTCAGGCAACTGGAATCCATCTGTGCCTGTGAAAAACTGGGCATCAATCCACCCATTTATTTACATTTCGCCAGGCTGGATACCAAATTTGGCACACGCCCTTACCTCAACGCACACAGGCAATTGCTGGATTCGCTCAAAAAATATATTGAACAACTTAAACCTGATGTGCTCATAACATTTGGGCCGGATGGTGAATATGGCCATTCCGAACATATTGTTACCGGGGCAACCGTGGTGGACCTGCTGTTGCGGGAAGGCTGGGTTGATAAATACCCTTTGTATTTTCCTGCAGATGAAAAAGCTGATCTGTTACCGGGTGATGAAAACAGTTATGTAGATGAACAATACCTGAATGTAGCGGTCACGTATACCCGGGAAGATGAACTAAAATTATTTGAAGCGGCCAAATGTTATGTTACCCAGACAACCGCAGCAGAGATACAGGAACTGGTGGAAACAGTATCGGCCGATACAACAAAAACAAAATACTTCCGGAGATTTACAGTTCAGAAAGGAATTAAAACGGAACTTTGGGATTGATTATGAAAAAAATAACCTCACTACTTCTGATTGTAATTTTTGCAGGCACTGGTTTTGCACAAACAAAAGCCAAACCCTTTGTACTGGGCGTGACCGAAGAATTACCATCAACGATCCTTGCAGAAAAAAGGGTAGTGAATATTTATCTCCCGGAAGGATACCATAAAAACGATACTTCCAAATACCCGGTGATCTATTTGCTGGATGGCGGCGCCGATGAGGATTTTATCCATGTGGCAGGGATCGTACAGTTCAATAATTTTTCCTGGATAAACCGTGTGCCACAATCCATTGTGGTTGGCATTGCCAATACAGACCGGAAAAGGGACCTCACTTTCCCCTCATCCCTGGATGCCGATAAAAAAATAGCGCCCACATCGGGCGGTTCTGCCGCTTTCATCAATTTTATTGAAAAAGAATTACAACCTTTTATTGAAAAAAAATATAAGGCCAATACAGACAGGACGCTCATCGGGCAATCATTGGGTGGTTTATTGGCCACTGAGATCTTACTGAAAAAACCGGTGCTGTTCAATAAATACATAATCATCAGTCCAAGCCTCTGGTGGGACAACGGTTCGCTGCTGCAGCTTTCATCAACGCTCCTGCAGGAAAACTTTAAACAGTCAACCCGTATTTATATTGCTGTTGGAAAAGAAGGGCTAACCCCCGGCCCCAACCCACGCGTAATGGAAGTGGATGCCAATGTACTGGCCGAAAAAATAAAAGCAACTAAAAGCAAAACCGTACAGGTTCATTTTGATTACCTGCCGCAGGAAGACCATGCCACAATTGGGCACCAGGCTGTATTCAATGCATTCAGGTTATTGTATCCTGATGAAA
>CAZBIK010000417.1:0-2568 GCA_964491955.1 uncultured Ferruginibacter sp. | reverse complement strand
GTTATGTATAAAATATTTTGTAGGTTAACGATATGTTAAAAATGTCCGCAGTTATTAACGTAATTTATACTTTTTATGATATGTTACCAAAAAAAAAAATCTAATTCGCTGGATTTCAAAAGCTTAAAATCAATTTTGTTTAATTTTTGATGTTAATAACTAAAACAAAAAAAATTAAATAAATAATTTGTACTGTGGTTTATTTTGTTATTATTGCAACAAATGGATTGATATTTAAATAAAAAGAATGAGTAAGAAAGTTTTATATACACTGGAATACCCCGTTAGATGTTCGCCGGGCATTTTGTATGAATTTTTAATAACGCCTGCAGGGCTGCAGGAGTGGTTTGCTGATAAAGTGGATGAGCGTGACGGCCAGTTTAGTTTTTCCTGGAATGGTACGGAAGAAAAAGCAGAATTGATAGACAGCGAAGAAGATAAATTTGTGCGTTTTCGCTGGGACCATATGGGCAAAGATGAATATTTTGAATGGCGCATCGATAAATCGGAAGTTACCAACCAGACAATACTGGTGATCAGTGATTTTGCCGACAAAAAAGAAATCAAAGACCAGAGCCAGTTGTGGGAATACCAGGTGAAAGAATTATTTCACCGGCTCGGAAGCTGATCTTTTCAACATATCAATGATCTCCCTGAAAGCATACTCCAGTCTTACCGGAACCTGTTCCCATTCATGTAACGGAAAATGCAACCCCAGTTTTACAAATGGTTTCCGGGTAATGATCTCATTTAATTCCTGTCCTCCAAGCCGGTTAACGGGTACATAATTATCCTGCTCAAAGTGATGATGCCACTCGCTTTCATGAACACAGATAAAAAAATGCGGCTTATCCACTGAAAGGTTATCCATGATCTGTTGCTGAAAAAGGGTTTTGTAGATCCCCGACACATGTAATGTGATGCTGAAAAAATTTCCCCACCAGAACATGGTCCTGACCGCAAAAATATTGCCTGCTTCAAAACAGCGGGGGTAATCCAGCATCAGGTAAGGAAGCAATAAATAATTTTCACCTTTTGCAATTTTGGGAGATGACTGCACAATGGCTGCGGGCAACCAGCCCTTTTCTTTTTCAATGACAGCCTGCATTTGCTGGCCCAACAGGCCAAACATCGCCATCGCTTTTTCAATAATGATGCGTTTCGTTAAAATCCACTCCCGGTTATTAACCAGTTGCAGTTCCTCATCAGAAAGCATTAATTTTGATCCGGGGTTCATAGTGCATCAATTTACTACAATTAATTTTCATTTCATCTCCGGCAGCATGATCAAGAAATTAGATAAGCTCATTCTTAAATCCTTCATCGGGCCGTTTATTGTAACGTTCTTCATCGCCTTTTTTGTACTGATGATGCAGGGGCTCTGGAAATACCTGGATGACCTGGTGGGCAAAGGCCTTGACTTCATCACCATCGGGAAATTTTTATGGTACGTGAGTGCTTCCATGCTCACACTGGCCATGCCCATTGCCATCCTCATTTCTTCCATAATGACCTTTGGCAACCTGGGCGAAAGTTTTGAACTGGTTGCCATAAAATCCTCCGGCATTTCTTTGCTGCGGTTCATGCGTCCTTTGATGTTCATGGCCGTTTTATTCAGTTGCATCACGTTTGTATTTGCCAATTACGTGATCCCCTATGCCAATTTAAAATTTGTTACACTCTACAATGATATCTTTTACAAAAAACCCGCATTCGACCTGAAAGAGGGCGTTTTCTTTACCCATATTCCAAACTATGCCATAAAAGCCGGCAAAAAAGATGCAGATGGAAAAACCATCCGCAATGTACTTATCTATGAACAGACCAATTACCTTCAAAACAATACGATCATTGCTGAAACAGGCGTGATGACCACTTCGGCAGATAAAAAGTTCCTGGAATTTAATCTTACAAACGGCTTTCGCTACCAGGAAAACGGCAACAACAACGATACTACAACAGAATATATCCGGCTTGGTTTCAGTTCCTTTAAAAAATTATTTGACCTGAGTGCCCTGCAAAAACAAAATACGAGCGACTCGGTTTACCGGGGCAATTTCAAGATGTTGACTGCCGGGCAGATCAACCGCACACTCGATTCACTGTATAAACTGAACGACAGCCTTTCGGCACGAATGGGCAGAACCATGGCCACTTCCTTACCCTACGCTTCCGGGCAGGATACAGTGAGTCAAACAATCCCGGCAGTAATGACAAGTTATAACAGGTTTGATTCCATCATCCCGGATTCGGCACGTTACCAGGTAACCGAATCGGCCATTAATATTGCCAATAATTTAAAATATAATATAGAGAATGCCGGCACCGAACTGGAAAACCGCAAAACCGAGATCAGGTATAATAAAATAGAATGGCACCGCAAATTCTCATTGTCCATGGCCTGCTTTGTGTTGTTTTTTATCGGTGCGCCGCTTGGCTCCATCATCCGAAAAGGCGGACTGGGCATGCCCCTGGTGGTAGCCATCATTTTCTTCCTGATCTTTCACCTGCTCATCATGTTTGGCGAAAAATTTGTAAAGGAAAGCATCATGACCCCGTTTTTTGGCA
>CAZBIK010000416.1:0-2571 GCA_964491955.1 uncultured Ferruginibacter sp. | reverse complement strand
GGAATATAGATCTGCCCTTTGATGTCACTCGGTTGCCGTACCCTGACCCTTGGCGAGAAATGAAGGTTCATGGCCTCACTGATCAATGTATACGATCCGCTGATCAATGCCTGCGATGCTATGATCGCTGCTGCAGTTGCTATGATGATGCCGGTTATTAAAAACCAGGGTGGCATCATTTCAAAAAAAGGATTGGCGCCATTAAGCACCGGGCTATCCTGGTGCATTACCCAGGCTGCCTGCCCGATATAATTGGTAAGCAGGCTGATCTTTACAAATATCCAGGTGATCCGGATATTTTTTATGCCACAATGGCCAAGATCACTGTATAAAGCCTCTGCACCGGTTGTACATAAAAAAACGGCACCCAGTAACCAAAAGCCATGCGGGTAATTAACCAACAGGTCGTATCCGTAATGCGGGCTTATTGCTTTCAGTACATCCGGAAAATGAATGATCTGTGTTATGCCCATTACCAATAACATGGTAAACCAAATGGACATGATGGGGCCAAATGAACTGCCTACTATCTGCGTTCCGAATCTTTGAAAGAAAAATAATGCAGAAATAATGGCAACAACGATGCCGATGGTCAGTGTGTTGCCGGGTACAATTATTTCTTCCAGTCCGTTTACTGAATTAAGCCCCTCTATTGCAGATGCAATGGAGATGGGCGGTGTAATGATCCCATCAGCCAGCAGGGTGGTGGCACCCAAAATGGTGGGTATTACCAAAAATTTTCCATACCGCCTTACCAATGCATATAATGAAAACACACCGCCTTCTCCCTGGTTATCTGCACGGAGCGTGAGTATGATGTATTTGATAGTGGTTTGAAAAACCAGTGTCCAGAAAATTAAGGAAACACCACCATAGACCAGTGTCTCATTGATCGTTCTTTCACCGATAATGGCTTTTAAAACATAAAGCGGGCTGGTACCGATATCACCATAAATGATACCCAGGGCTACCATCAGGGACGCAAAAGTTACCCTGTTCAAATTTTTTGAATTCGAATTCATTGTTATTGTTTAATATGTCAGTGGATTTTTTTTAAACAGCTACAAACCGGTATCCTACGCCTGATTCCGTAATCAAGTGTCCGGGACGGTTAGCATCATCTTCTATTTTTTTTCTTATTTGAGCAATAAATACCCTTAAATATTGTGACTGGTTGATATAGCCCGGCCCCCAAACCTCACGCAGCAAATACTGGTGTGTTAAAACCTTCCCTTCATTTTTTGCCAACAAAGCAAGCAGCGCATATTCTGTGGTAGTCAGTTTTATAATATCGTTGTGTTTCTTTACAACCCTTGCAGACAGGTCGATCTGCAGGCTGCCGCAATCGATCACCGGGTCAGTTTCCTCATTGTTATTGCCCCGTATAGCAGAACGTATCCTAGCCAATAACTCTCCTGTACGGAATGGTTTTACGAGGTAATCATTTGCCCCGTTATCCAATGCCTTTACAATATCTTCTTCACTGCTTTGTACCGATAATATGATAATGGGTTTTGTGTACCACTCCCTTAATTGCTGCAAAACATGATGCCCGTTGTCATCCGGTAAACCCAGGTCAAGTAAAATAAGATCAGGCGGATGGCTCGCAGCTACGATCATTCCCTCTTTTGCAGAAGCGGCCTGTATTACCCGGTATTCATTACTTTCCAGTGTGATCTGCAGCAGCTTCCTGATCTGAACTTCATCATCAATCACCAAAATGTTCGGGTTACTCATTTTTTAAATTTTTGAGGTATGATGTTTCTGTTGGTATATGGATGGTAAACCTGGCTCCACCGGTATCCCTGTTTTCGAGGCTGATGGTTCCGTTATGCGCTTCTGTAAATCCCTTTACAATCGATAACCCCAGGCCGGTTCCTCCCGTTTGAGTATTTTTCAACCGGTAAAATTTATCAAATACCCTGTTGATCTCCCCCGGGGGGAATCCCGGTCCATTGTCTTCCACCACCAACTCCAGTACATCGGTATGGCAGCGGGCACTGATGCTGATCGCTGACTGGGGCGATGTGTATAAAGTGGCATTGTACAGTAAATTATAGATCACCTGTTCGATCATGCCTTTGTCCAGTTTAAATAGGGGTATCGTTTGGTCAACCTGTATATTTATTTTTTTATTCCCCGTGTTCTCTTCTATCCTTTTTACATTTTCATATACCAGCTCCACCATATCACACCAGTCTTTTTTTGGCTGAATAAATCCGGATTCCAGTCTTGACATATTCAGCAGGTTCTCTACCTGCTGGTTTAGCCGGAAAGAAGCTTTGGAAATTTCGCTGATCAGTTCATACCGGTTGATATCCGATAACTTATTGTTGTAATGCTGCAGGTTATCAGCAGCTCCCACAATGGTTGCTATTGGTGTACGCAATTCATGTGAGAGGGAATTGAGCAGGGTATTGTATAATTTTATGGTTTTGGCCTTTTCTTCTTTTTCCAGAGATTCTTTCTGCACTTTCCTGATCTTGTAACTTAGTACAGCATTCACCAGGGCAATCACAAAATACATCAGGAACAGGATGATGTCTTCCGTTTTATCAATACGGAAAGTGA
>CAZBIK010000415.1:0-2574 GCA_964491955.1 uncultured Ferruginibacter sp. | reverse complement strand
TTTTAGTCAATTGCAAGCGTTCAGCACTGTTTTCAGACACAATGGCTTTTAATATGCCAATAATATTTCATCACATCCTGTGGATATGTCATAACAGCATATTAACACATTTGGAACTAACTTTGCTCTCCTCTTGGTACTAAATAAAAATTAAAATATATATTATGGCACTAGAATTCACAGATGCGAACTTTAAGACAAATGTCCTGGACTCTGATAAATTATCCGTTATTGATTTTTGGGCAGAATGGTGCGGTCCATGCCGTGCAATTGGCCCGGTCATTGAAGAACTGGCTAAAGATTATGACGGGAAGGTAAATGTAGGCAAGGTAAATGTGGATAACAATCCCCAGATATCGATGAACTACGGCATAACCAGCATACCGGCGATCCTTTTTGTAAAAGGCGGCCAGGTGGTAGATAAACTGGTTGGCGCCCAACCCAAATCGAATTTTGTAAAGAAGATCGAGCAGCATAAATAATAACCGCTGATCATTATGATTTAACTGATTTCGCAGATAAAAGCATCCCCTCCTACATGTGTAAGAGGGGATTTTTAATGCAACAATAGTTGAGTTGAAGCAGTTAATGTTGCACGCTCTCCAATGCTTTTGGATCGTGTTTGTGTTTGAAGAATATCCAGAATAAAACAGCGACAACGGCTGCATAAACCGCAAATGCAAGCCAGGTACTTTGCCAGTTGGTGGTTCCGTCTGCAAACAGGAAATATTTGCCGATCACAATGCCGCTGATCTTGCTTCCCAGGTAAGCACCCACCCCATTCGTCATCATCATGAACAGGCCCTGGGCACTGGACCTGATGGATGGATCTGTGGTTGTTTCCACAAATAATGAGCCCGAAATATTGAAGAAATCAAAAGCCATCCCATATACAATGCATGACAGTACGATCATCCATAATCCGTCATAGGGATCGGGGTTGCCGTATGCAAATAAACCAAACCGGAGCACCCACGCGATCATGGAAAAAAACATCACCTTTTTGATCCCGAACCGTTTCAAAAAAAATGGAATGGTCAGGATAAAAACAGTTTCCGAGATCTGCGAGATCGACATGATGATCGTTGAATATTTTACAACCAGTGAGTCGGCATATTGCGGTATGTTCTTGAAATTATCCAGGTAAGAGTCGCCATACATATTGGTCAATTGCAAAGCAGCGCCTAAAAACATGGAAAAAATAAAGAACAGGGCCATCTTGGAATTGGCAAATAATTTAAAGGCATTTAAACCAAGTTGTTCAATGATACCCGCATTTTTTGAAATGGTTCGCGGTGGCGGGCATTTGGGTAAACTGAATGCATATAATCCCAGCAAAACAGCTGCTGCACCACCAATGATGAACTGATTGGCGTTTACCTTACTCCCTGTAAGATTGGTGATCCACATGGCCACAATAAACCCGATGGTACCCCAAACGCGTATGGGCGGAAAAACCTTTACCACATCAAATTTGTTGTCCTTTAAAATATAATAAGCGATCGAATTGGATAAGGAAATGGTCGGCATATAACAGATCATCGCCGCCAGGATCACATAATAAAGTGTGTTTGGATCATCCACATAAGGAACATAAAATAAGATCAAACCATACAGAATGTGCAGGATGCCATAAAGCCTTTCTGCATTGATCCATTTATCAGCTATGATCCCGGCTATTGCCGGCATAAATAGTGAAGCGATCGCCAGCGTGGAGAATATGGCGCCAAATTCAGGAAAGGTCCATCCCTTGGCATTGAGGCAATAGGTACCGATCGTGATCAACCAGGCACCCCAGACAAAAAACTGCAAAAAACTCATCAAAGTGAGTCTAAACTTTATTGTCATATTGCTTAGTTTGGTTTTAGAGGTGGAAGATATACATTTATTACACACGCAAAACAATCGAAACAGGTTTTTTACCATGTATCCTGCAACAAAATATTGGCATTTTAACTCCGGGTTCGCCGTAAATTTGTAAAAATTTTTAAAATGACAGGTTCCATAGATATTTTGCTTGATGGGCTTACTGATAACAGCCTTAGATCCATTGCCCAGAAAGTAAAGCGCAATGAAAGAATAACAGATGAAGATTGTTTACTGCTTTTTGAAAAAGGGAGCCTTGCTTATGTTGGCGCCCTGGCCAATTTCATCCGTGAAAAACTGCATGGCGATACCACTTATTTCAACCGCAACTTTCATATTGAGCCAACCAACGTTTGTGTTTTCAGTTGCGCATTCTGCTCCTACTCACGCCTGTATGCCCATAAAGAAGAGGGCTGGGAACTCAGTATAGACCAGATGCTGGATATTGTAAAGACCTACGATGGCAAACCCATTACCGAAGTACATATTGTGGGTGGTGTTCATCCAAAAATGAACATGGCCTATTTTATTGAACTGATGCAGAAGATAAAGGCTCACCGCCCGGACCTGCATGTAAAAGCCTTTACAGCGGTTGAACTGGATTATATGTTCCGCAAGGCAAAGCTCAGTATTGAAGAAGGCATGAAACAGTTACACGCAGCAGGACTGGACAGCTTACCGGGAGGGGGAGCCGAAATATTTCACCCG
>CAZBIK010000414.1:0-2584 GCA_964491955.1 uncultured Ferruginibacter sp. | reverse complement strand
TAAAATATCCATTGCCAGTTCCAGCCCGGCAACCGTATTGGTATGATAAGGACCAACCTGCAGGTAGGGCAGGTCTTTGATCTCAATGGTCCAGGCATCATTGCCAAACACCACAATATCAAGGGTGTCTTTTGGGTATTTGGTCTGTATCAGTTCACTCAGTGCCATGGCCACTTTTTTGGCAGGCGTGATCCTGTCCTCACCATATAATATCATCGAATGTGAAATGTCGATCATCAATACGGTGGAAGTTTGCGATTTGAAATCGGTCTCCCTGATCTCCAGGTCATCTTCCTGCATGTTGAAACTGTCAATGCCATGGTTGATCTGCGCATTGCGGATACTGCTGGTAAAATCGATCTGTTCCATGGTATCGCCAAACTGGAAAGGCCTGGTCTCGGGATTTATTTCATCACCACCACCGGGTTTAAAGGTCTGGTGATTGCCTTGCTTTGTTTTCTTAAGTTTACCGAATATCTCTTCCAGGCTTTTTTTTCGGATGCCCTGTTCGGTTTTTGAAGTGATCTTTATTTCCCCGGTCTCATTTTTATCATCAATATATCCTTTTGCTTTCAGGTCGTCCACAAAATCGCCGATGCCATAATCGTTGCCGGTGAGTTTGTATTCCTTGTCCAGTTCATTCATCCATTGCATGGCCTCGTTAAAATCGCCATTGGTGTAGGTGAGCAGTTGCAAAAACAGGTTGAGCAAGGTCTCAAAGGGAGATTTGCGGTTTGAATCGGGATCGTATTTGCTGAAATTATAACCGAGCATGGTTTTGAGGTGTCGTGACGGTTTGAAACCGTCTGACACCAACTAAATTACGAAACAAATCATTGTATGGGTTTGTTCGGTTGTTAAATAATAAAGATCCCCCGTTTTTTAACGGGGGATCTTGGTAAATAGAAGGATCAGTATTTATTTTTTTTGTGAGTCTGCTGCATTGGCCGGAGCCACGGGTTGTGTAATGATCTGCCCGGGTGTTTCGGTTGGCATTGCCGATACGGCTTTATACTGCTGTTCCAGCTGCATGATCCGCATCAGGAACTGTTCTGCCGTATTTTTATCGCCGCCCCTTCTGCCGGATTGATCTGCCAGGTAATCGAAATTGCCCAGCCTGTCGTCGTCAAGCGAATTATAATAACTGACCTGCTGTTCCAGGTCTTTCTTCAGGCTTTTGGTTATTCTGGCAGCCAGCACGGTATCTTCTGCTGCATAGGAAGCCTGTAACATCAGTAATGAAATATAGTTCTGCTGCTGGTTCCGGCTAACCATGCCATAAGGGAAATTCTCTTCCAGCATCATCTTATCAGCCTTGTTCAGCATTTTCCGGGCCTCTTCTTTCTTGTTTTTCTGTGCAAGGTCCTGGGCTGCCACCGCATAAGCCATGCGGATGCTGTTCAGGTGACGGCGGTTCTCTTCATCAAAATAAACACCGGGTTTATCGGCATTGCCGGAAGCAAATTTTGACATCATTTTATCATACGCCCAGGTGTCATTAACCTGTGTAGCATTGGGGTCGGTATTCTGAACCGGTACCAGGCGATAGGTGAGCCCGTCCTGGCGGATATAATTCTGGAAACCCAGACCGCCTGCATCCTGCGATGTAAAATAGATCGGGCGCTTCCATTTATTGGCAGCAATGATATTCAGTATGGCCGCATCATTTTTAAACAAAGCACGCTTGGTGATCTCAAAAACGACCTGTGAGACCACGCTGTCGTTTGCATTAACAGTACCGTTTGTACGAACCGTGTTCAGATCAACAGGAATGGATACCCGTTTTGTAGGGAAAATATTGATCGGGTTTCCGTCATTTCCCATTTCTGTTTTATTGGGATCATCACTGCCGGCAAAATCCTTCATCATGGTGTACAGGTCCATGGGTAATGCAGGATCGCCTGTGATACCGGCCTTGGCCCTGTACCGGTTGAGGAAAGCCGCATTGTTTCCATAGATGCCTTCAGGCGAATAAACAATATCCCTGGTGGCACCTTCAATCTGGTCTGCAGTCCATATAGGATCGATCGGGTCGCTGTCATTTACTTTATACCGCAGTTGGTTGATGTACCAGTCGGTACCCATCAGGCTGGAGTTGATCACACGGATGTCCTTACGGATACCCTGTACTTCCTGGGCATACCAGAGCGGGTAAGTGTCATTATCGCCAAAGGTGATGAGTATGGCATTGGGCGCACAACTTTCGAGGTAATCGATGGCCAGGTCGCGGGCCAGTGTTTTACTGCTGCGGTCATGGTCGTCCCATTCCTGGCTGGCCATTAGTACAGGAACAGCCAGTAAACACAACACACCGGCAGCAATACCCGCCATCATTTTATTTTTTATGAAAGACGAAAACAATTCCTTCACATACAGTACACCCAGGCCGATCCAGATGGCAAAGGCATAGAAGGAACCTACAAATGCATAATCACGCTCACGGGGCTGGTTACCCGCCTGGTTCAGGTAAAATACAATGGCCAGGCCGGTAAAGAAGAACAGCAATCCAACGATCAGGAAATCACGCTTGTCGCGCATCACCTGGAATATCAATCCCAGCAGGCCCAGTATCAGCGGCAGTGCA
>CAZBIK010000413.1:0-2608 GCA_964491955.1 uncultured Ferruginibacter sp. | reverse complement strand
TTAGTCATGTGCTGTGATTAGGTGGGGGGTGTAGCCGGGTTAACGTGAAGCATAAGGGGATAATAAGTTGTGCATTTGTGGTTTTTCCCGGCACACCGTCGGTGACCAGGTCATATTGTTTTTGTACTTCTTTTACTTTTTCTTTCAGGATACTGGCCGGCATGAACCGGCCTGCAGCATCAATAATACCCAACTGGTAAAGCCTTACCATCAGTGGCTTATTACCGGTATCCGCTGCAGAAGATGTAACAACAGGTTCACTGAAACCAGGTCCGGCCATTTTGATCAACAGGGACTTGATCTTATTTTCAATGGCCGTGATCTCCGGGAGTACCGGGGATGCTTCGAGGAATAATGAAGCCAAACGGCCGCTGCTGATATGATCAGCAAGTAATGCTGCAATATTCCTGCAGCCGGGCTTATAGTTCAAACCATTATATCCCAGGGCAGGTTTTGTATTGCCATGTGCCAGGTCTTCGTAAAACCGGATGGCGGCACCTGTGATCTTCAGTTCGGCTTCCAACGAATCAACGGCATTTTGTAAATCCCCGTTGCCGTTGCGGATCGCGCTGATCTCATCAACCCGGTAATCGCCGGCACGTAAAGCAAAAACCGGGGAAAGAGACAGCATGTGCAAAAAAATATCCAGGTTGCCGGTATTTTCCTTTTGTATCCAGGCAGTTTGATAATGTAACCTGGAATAGAATTCAGGGATACCTGCATGAATTGTATTATTTTTTGCAGTGATGAATTGTTGTACCTGTTCAGGGCCGAACTGTGTAAATGCGGTAAAATGTAAGAAGCAGGCTGCCAGGAACAGGGATCCTGTTTTATGGTACGGGTGTTTCAAAAGCTATAATATATTTTCAATCAGGAAATGGTTAAAAGCAGTTTTTAAATGACCAAACTGCTCTTCTGCATTGTTCATATTTTTACGGAGTTTTTTCATGCTGCGGGTCATCTTCTTTTGCAGGAACGGTTCCCTGTAAAATTCCCTTTCCTGCATTTTCTGTACTTCGGCAAGGTCGTGCCGCAGCAATGCGATCAGTTCATCCATCCTGACGAACCTGTTTTGAAAACCATCCACTTCTTCCAGCAGGTTTTTATCAAACCTTTCTTTCAGGATCTCTGAAAGCCGGTTCTTGTGATGGATATTCTCATCGGTCATAAAATCCAATAAACGCTGCCAGGAAACCGTTTCAAATTGCATCTGCTTTAATTTTGGGATTGACATCATTTCAGGATTTAAATGGCTGGTAACGGATGTAGCGGTTTGCATAATATTATTTTTTTTTTTTTGAACTACCGGGTATAAAGTTATTTTTTTCAGCATGCAGGGATAAGTATATTGGTCATCACTGAATATGATTTTCGTCAACGGCTACTGGCTGCTGTTTATAAAATTGCCCCGTCAGCTTTGATGACGGGGCAGGTTAAGCCATACCGTAGCTGGCTTATTTTACAGCAATGTGCTTTGCTGAAAGTTTTTTTGCCTCTTCTTTGCGGGGCAGGCCGATCTTCAAAATACCATCTTCGTACTTCGCATCGATCTTTTCCTTGTTGATCTCTTCAGGCAGTGTGAAAGTGCGGCTGAAACAGGAATAGTTGTACTCCTTGCGGGTAAACTTTTTGTCTTTTTCCTCTTTGTTCTCTTCTTTTTCACTGCTGATGGTCAGTAAATTGCCATCCAGGTCAATTTTGAAATCATCTTTTTTCATGCCGGGAACAGCCAACGATACCAGGAATTCATCCTTATGTTCTGTAATATTTACAGCAGGGATGTTCATTGGGCGCATGGATAAACCACCATCAAACCATTCATTCCAGGGTTTGAAAAAATCGTCAAATACAAATGGCATTCTTTCGGTCATTTTTGTTAATGCTTGAGTTCCCATGATAACCTCCTTTTATTTTTAATGAGTAAATCTTTTTAACAATACAAATTTATTATACGACAATATTGAAAGCAAAGACGGTGGTCATCAGTAATAATGAGATTGGTCAATGGGAGGGGCCGGGAACTGCATTTTTCGTTTATGATGGCCGGGGGTTTTGCAGTTCTTAAATGCAGCCTGGATGTTGTTACCGCCTTTGTTTAAAATAAAAGGTAAACAGGAAGAAGGCAAGGCGGATAAATTCATAGGCGCACCAGCGGGCAAATTGTTTGAAAATATTTTTTGAGTGCAGGTGTTTTTCCAGGGTAATGGGCGTACAGTCATTTTCAATAAAATGCTGCAGCGTAGCTTCCATTTGCCCGGCAGCAGCAGCATGGTTAACGTCCAGGTTCAGTTCAATGCTGGCATAGGCACTGATGTTGTTGATGTTGTAGGAACCGATGGTAAACCACTGGCTGTCGCAAACCGCAACCTTGGCATGCAAAACCGCAGGTTGGTATTCATACATGTCAACCGTATTGCGCAACAGCCAGTCGTACATCCAGCGTTCGGCATATTTGGCCAGTTTAATATCCGAATGACCCGCCGTGATCAGTTTTATTTTAACGCCCCTTTTCGATGCGTTCCTGATCCGGCGGCGGATGAATTTCCCGGGTAAAAAGTAACTGCATAAAATGGTGATATGGCTTTGTGCATGCCGCAGCATCTCTATA
>CAZBIK010000412.1:0-2620 GCA_964491955.1 uncultured Ferruginibacter sp. | reverse complement strand
GCCGTTACCAAACCTGCAGGTGAATAATGAATGAAGATCTGCGATACCCGGTAGGTAAATATATTGCTCAGCCATTCTCCGAAAAACTTTTGGGAGAATGGCTGACCGATATTAAGAACTGCCCGCAACACCTGGAAAATGCCATCCTGAACCTGGATGAAGCACAACTGAATACAGCATACCGGGATGGTGGCTGGACGGTGAAGCAGGTAGTTCACCATGTTGCCGACAGCCACATGAATGCCTATATCCGTTTTAAACTGGGACTTACAGAAGAGAACCCAACCATTAAACCTTATGATGAAGCCGCCTGGGCCGAAATGGTTGATACCCAAAAACTCCCGGTAAATATTTCATTGACCATTTTACACGCTTTGCATGCCCGCTGGTATGAAGTATTGAAAAATATGAGTCATGCTGACCTGGATAAAACGGTCTTTCATCCCGAACATCAAAAACAAATGACCCTTTGGTACCTGTTGGGCATGTACGCATGGCATAGCCGGCACCATGTGGCGCATATCACTTCTTTAAGGGAAAGGATGGGGTGGTAATTAGTTTACTGGTTTATTGATTTACCGGTTTACTTGTATAACCATCTATTCAGTAATAAACCAATAAACCGGTAAACCAATAAATAAATATGAACTGGAAAAAACTAACTTCCTCATATCTAAGCAAACACATTTATTTTACGGCCAGGGAAGACCGCTGTGAAATGCCCGGCGGTAAGATAGTGGATCCGTATTTTGTGGTGGAAATGCCGGAATCTGTTTGTGCGCTTGCCATAACCGAAACCAATGAAGCTATACTGGTAAAACAATACCGGCATCCGATCGAAGAAACGATCTATGAGTTGCCCGGTGGATTTGTTGATGCAAACGAAACTCCTGGAACAGCCATTGCCAGGGAGTTGCAGGAAGAAACGGGTTACAGGTTTACCAATTTTCATTACCTGGGCAGGGTAGCTGCAAACCCCGGCGTACTCAACAATTATACTTCGCTTTACCTGGCAACCGGGGGAAAAAAAGTGGCAGAACAGGTATTGGATGACAATGAAGAAATTGAAACCGCATTTTTTTCGCTGGATGCACTAAGAACGATGTTGATGAATAATGAAATTAAACAGGCATTGCATGTTTCCTGTTTGCATTATGCTTTCAGTAAATTAGATGGTCTTAAATAAGTTTGTATCCACTTCAGCAATTAAAAATACACTTCCGCAAACGATGATGATGTCACTGGCAGCAGCATTTTGCCTTGCTGCGTCAATGGCCTTATTTACATTATCATAGCTTTCGCCATGCAGATCAAAAACAGTTGCTTTATCTTTTAAAATATCGTGCGGCAGGGCCCTGGCAATGGGGGCATTGCTGAAATAATAATGTGCATTTTTTGGTAATATGCTTAACACTTTTGAAACGTCTTTGTCCTTAACCATGCCCAATACAATATGCAGTCCGCTCAACTCCCGGCTCCCGACTCCCGACTCCCGACTCATTCCCCCCACCTGTTCCATCAACTGTTTTATCCCATCTTCATTATGTGCCACATCAAGTATAATGACCGGGTCTTTGCTGATCACATCCCACCTGCCAAAGAGGCCTGTAATACCTTTTACATTTTTCAAAGCATTTTTTGTTGCAGCAATATCAATACTGAAACCCTGTTGTTTCAAAATTTCCAGGGCGCATAAAACCGTCCGTATGTTCCTGGTTTGATACAGCCCGTTCAGGTCCAGTTCAAAATTTGCAGTGATATGCTGCTTTGTATCTGTAATATCGCAGCTCAGCAGTTGTATGTTGTTTTGTACGTTTGAAACAACGTATTCATCTGCTGCAAAATGGATGGGTGCCTTTGATGCTTTTGCCTTGCTGATGAAAATATTTTTAGTTTGGGGTAGGTATTCACCAATTACAACTGGGATACCCGGTTTGATGATACCGGCTTTTTCTGAAGCAATTTTTTCAAGCGTGTTTCCAAGAATATCCATGTGGTCATACCCGATGTTTGTAATGATGGACAGGATCGGGGTAATGATATTGGTACTGTCTAACCTGCCGCCAAGCCCGGTTTCAATAACGGCGATATCCACCTGCTGCTTTTCAAAATGGTCAAAGGCCATGGCCAAAGTGAGTTCAAAAAAAGAAGGTTTGACCTGTTCTGAAATGTTTTTTGTCCTTTCCACAAAATCTACCACCTGGTCTTTGCTGATCATTTCACCGTTGATCTTGATCCTTTCCCTGAAATCTTTCAGGTGAGGGGAGGTGTATAAACCGGTTTTATAACCTGCCTGCTGCAGTATGGCGGCCAGCATATGGCTGGTACTGCCCTTGCCATTGGTGCCGGCAATATGAATGCTTTTGAATTTTGTTTGAGGATTGTTAATGGCATCACACAAAGCAATGGTATTGTGCAGGTCTTCTTTATAGGCAGCAGCGCCAATACGGCTGTACATGGGTAATTGTGAGAATAGATAATCAATGGTTTGCTGGTAGGTCATTTGAATGTACGATGTACGATGTTAGATGTACGAAGTACGAGAGCAAATGTAGGTAAAGATGAATTATGGTATGCCCTGGGGGAGTTATGCTTCGATTTAAATGTACGATGTACGATG
>CAZBIK010000411.1:0-2668 GCA_964491955.1 uncultured Ferruginibacter sp. | reverse complement strand
AGGTTACTTTAATTTCAGTATCCCATTTTTTCTGTGAATAGGAATTGACATAAATAGCAAAAGCCAGAATTGTAACAAATATTTTATTCATATTTGATATATTAATTAGAGTATGTAATTTGTCCTCCCACTTTTTCAGCAACTTATTTTAATAATTTCAAAGTTTTACTTCCCTTGTAATAAATTATTCATTGATAATATTTGGTGTTACTGCATAACTCAATTAATTTATTTAGGATTTAGCTTAATGTGAAAAATAGTGTAGAATTTCTCATCAAGACTAAGTACAATTCTTTCATTCCCCTTTTCCCAGGTTTTTGCAATTATAGAACCTCCCGCTTTGCATGATAAATTAATGTTCTCATAGTCATAAATATCATCTACATAGGAAGCCAAATAACTTTCATCTTTTGTTGGGGTGTCAAAATCTAAATCATTATTTGAAAGAATTTCTTTAATTTTTGAAATTGATGTCTTAACTCCAACAGTGTTTTGATTAAACCGCATAATTGTAGCTAAAGGAGTTAGTGAATACCATTGTTTAAATTCAGATTCAGTTTTTTTCGGATAAGGTTTTACTTCGGACGTTTTAAATGCAATAATTTGCCCATTGCTAAAAATTGGGGAAAACAAAACCACTATTAAAATCACTTTTTTCATAAACAAAATCGGTTTGCATAATTCGCTAATCAATAGTACAAATAATTTTATTGTAAAGCAATGACTTAACCAACTATAGGAGTAATTTTTGAGACATTCCGCAATACAGCTTCAACCTGATTTAGCTGCTCCAGTGTAAGGTTTTAGGTTTGCATCCTAACGCGGTCACCCTTACCGAAAGAGATCACAAGTAAAAAAGTAATCTCTTTTTTTATGCGGGTAATTACATTGATTTTTTAATTCAGGATGTATGATCTTTTATTTTTCCTGCTCCCCCCATCCCCAGGTCAAAAAATCCGGAAAGGCCTTGGCCCAGGTTGGAACATCATGCCGGCCCTTGCTTAATTCGAGGTAATGGATATTGTTTTTCCGGTCGTACCCTTTTTCAGTAAGTATTTCGATCAAACTTAGTGTATCATCAATGCTGTCTATGATGCCGTTTTGATTCCTGTCGGCCACCTCATCCAGTGTGCCCACTTCAAAAAAGAATTTCAGCCAGGGATAAAAATTTTTATCTTCTTTAACCTGCCGGTGCATGATGCGGTTGATGTCTTCATCAAAATCCTCATCATCCTGGTCCTTGTCACGCCACCACAAGGAACCGGAAAAAACCCCAACTTTACTGAATTCCCTTGGATGGTTCCATACAATATCCAATGCACATAATCCGCCCAGCGAAAAACCGGCAAAACATTTTTCCTTAAATGAATAGATCAATAATGTACTCCGGATATAAGGCATCAATTCTTCAAGGATGAACCGGGTATACAGGCCTGCACGGGCACCACGGCCTTTATAGTCGAGGTACCTGGCTGTGCCATATTCATTTTTACGGTCCTTGCTGCAATGGATGCCCACACAAAAAAGATGGTTTACCTGTTTATTTTCATAAAGGTCTTCCAGGATGTTTTCAAACTTCATGGTCACGAGGTCCTGGCCGTCATTGATCAGCAAAAGGCTTAGGGCTGTGTGGGGGACTGATTTTGGCGGAAAATAAAAGTCAACGCTGACTTCCCGGTTCAAAAAGCGGGAAGAAATGACATGATTTTCAACTAAGATACCGGCTGTCCTTGTTACTGGCATATTTTTCAAAAATACAGAAATACCACGGCATTTATCCGCCTTGTGCAAACATCCCCAGGGGTTTTGTTTTAAATCACAGCACCATAAAACATAATTTGTTTAATTGGCCGTGAAAAAATATATTTGAACAGGCTTAAAAATCAATTATTAATCAATAAATAAACAGGCATGAAGAAAATAGGCGTTTTATTCGGAAAAGAAAGAAGCTTCCCGGAAGCATTTATAAAAAGGGTTAACAGTAAAAATATCGATGGGGTAATGGCTGAGCCTGTACGCATTGATAAGGTCACGCAGGGCGAACCATCCGGCTATGCCGTAATTTTTGACCGCATATCGCAGGACGTACCTTTTTACAGGGCCTATTTAAAGAATGCAGCATTATGCGGTACCACGGTGATCAATAATCCTTTCTGGTGGAGCGCCGATGAGAAATTTTTCAATAACTGCCTGGCCACAAAAATTGATGTGCCTGTTCCCAAGACCGTTATACTGCCTTCTAGGGAATTGCCGCCCGATACCAGCGAAGAATCTTTCAGCAACCTGGCCTATCCCATGGATTGGGAAGGGATTTTCAATTATATCGGGTTCCCGGCATACATGAAACCTTTTCCGGCGGCGGCTGGAAAAGTGTTTACCAGCTCAACAGCATGGAAGAGTTTTTTGAAAAACATGCCGAAACCGAACAACTGGTGATGATGCTGCAGGAAGAGATCAAGTTTGATGAGTACTACCGCTGTTATTGCATTGGCGGCAAGTATGTGCGCATCATGCCTTACGAACCCCGCAACCCGCACCACCTGCGCTATGTAGCCGATTTTAAACCCTCGCCCGAAAGGTATAAGCTGATGGAGGATATTGTACTGCGCATTTGCCATTACCTGGGCTATGATTTCAATACCGTAGAACTGGCGCTGCGTGACGGTGT
>CAZBIK010000410.1:0-2668 GCA_964491955.1 uncultured Ferruginibacter sp. | reverse complement strand
ACAACCGATCAATGCTGCCAGCAATAAGATACTTACCACTTCAAAAGGCAATGCGTAGCCACCGTCTTTAACGCTAAGCATTCTTTGGCCTATGTTAGCAACTGTAGCAGCTACCGGTTCTTCTGATGTCTTATCAAAATTATGCTGATACACCTGTAGCAGGGCCAATGTAAATGCACAAAATACAGCCAATGCTGAAAAAATTTTTCTCCCGATTTTTTGTTTGGGTAATTTTTCCCCGGCCTGCTGGGTAAGAAAAATGGAAAAGATGATGAGTACCACAATACCGCCAACATAAACCACGATCTGAACTGCCGCAATAAATTCATAATTCAGCCAGAAATAGATACCGGCAATGCCGATCAGTGAGAACAATAAATAGATCGCCGCACGGAATATCATCCGGGTGGTAACAGCCATCACCGCACTCACCAGGGTGATCGCAGCCAGTAAATAAAATATGATCGTTGAGCCGCTCATCTATTTTTTAAATCATTTTATTAATTCAGATCCTTCGCTATCGCTCCCGATGACAATTCGGTTTGACATTATTCTATCCCTTCCCGGATCTTTGAACCGGGTTTGTTTAAAATTTTTGTCAGATCCTTCCTGTCATAAACGCTGTGTTCAAATGTCTGTGCCATTTTGATCGCATCCGTAGGACAGGCTACGATGCATAAATTGCACATGGTACACAATTCCAGGTGATATACAAATTTGTCGATGGCCTTTTTCTTTTTGCCTTCGGGAGTGATATCAAATTTGGTAACAATTTTTATGGTTGCATTGGGACAGGCCAGTTCACAGGCTGTACAACCGGTACAGGCATGCTCATTGTTTTCGTCATGTATCAAAACCACTTCGCCTTTGAACCGGTCGGCCATCACCAGGGTATCCCGGTTATCGGGATATTGCTCAGTAATGATCTCCTTGTGGTGGGTAAAATAATAACCGGTACGGCGCATGCCTACCAGCAGTGATTTGATCCCGCCAAAAATATCCTTTATGTACTTTACAATAAACATCAAACTACCTGTTTTAAAAATGCCACTTCAATATGGCAATAGCTGTTACCAATAATAAATTGAACATACTGACCGGTAATAAATATTTCCATTCTAAATTTAATAACTGATCAATCCGCAAACGCGGGAATGTCCACCTGAACCACATGATCACGAATATCAGGAAAAATGTTTTGCCAAAAAACCAGATACTCGATGGTATATAATCCATCACCTGGTTGAATGCTTCCCAGTTTCCGATATGAAAAGGCATCCAGCCCCCCAAAAATAAAGTAGCGCCAATGGCACACACAATAAATACATTGATATATTCTGCCAGGAAGAACAAAGCGAATTTCATTCCTGAATATTCGGTATGGAAACCTGCGGTGAGTTCAGATTCTGCTTCTGCCAGGTCAAATGGTGCCCGGTTGGTCTCTGCGGTTACGGCAATGATAAATATCACAAAGGATATGAGCACCGGGATATGTCCTTTAAAGATCCACCAGCCATCAGCCTGGGCATTGATGATATCAGTAATATTCAGACTGCCGGTCAATACCACAATGGTGAGGATGGATAACCCTGCAGATAATTCGTAACTCACGATCTGTGCACCGCTCCGCATGGCTCCCATCAGGGAATATTTATTATTGCTTGCCCATCCGGCCATTAATATACTGATGACCATGATGGAGGAAACAGCTGTCACATACAACACACCGATATTCATATCCCATAACCGGAAATCCTTTGCAAAGGCGATGGGGGCCATCAGCAACATCGCCACCATCATGGCAATATACGGGGCCAGGTTGAATAAGAATTTATCAGAACCATCCGGTGTCATGCCTTCTTTCACCAGTAATTTAACGGTGTCTGCCAGTGACTGGAACATCCCCTTGGGGCCCACACGGTTTGGGCCAAGCCTGATCTGCATCCAGGCGGCCACCCTTCTTTCCATGAGCACCAAAACAAGGCCGAGTGCCGCAAACAAACCAATTACACATACCCCGGCGATCACCATTTCGATGGCCATAGCCCAGGTTGGATTGAATGTTTGTTTCAACCAATCATGAATTGCTGCTGATATGTTTGATAAGCTCCACATAAAACCCCCTCCGCCCCCTGAAGGGGGAACTTTGGAGTATAATTATTTTAAGTTCTTTTCAATTGTTTTTAAAACTGATTCCAAATTTCTCAAAATTTCATTTGTTTTAAATCTGATTACCCGTAATCCAAGTGATTCCAAATCCTTTTGTCTTATTTCATCATTAGTTTTTATTTCTTCCAAATCATGGATACTTCCATCTATTTCTATAACCAATTTTTCTGCGTGGCAATAAAAATCAACAATGTATATTGAAACTGGATGTTGTCTTCTGAATTTTGACATTGGAAAATGTTCCTTCAGTCTTCCCCATAATATCATTTCAGTTGGTGTAACATTATTTCTTAGCTTTTTTGCCAATTCAAAAATCAATGGCCCCGCACCATAAAACATTGACTCTTTCATAAACAATAGTATTTCCGAAATTTCAAAGCTCTTAGTATAAACAGGGTCCCAAGTTCCCCCTTCAGGGGGCGGAGGGGGTTATCTGTCAATGTCCGGTATCACTAAATCCAGCGTTCCCATCATCGCCACCAGGTCGCCCAACTTACCG
>CAZBIK010000409.1:0-2673 GCA_964491955.1 uncultured Ferruginibacter sp. | reverse complement strand
GGTGGAAAGGCTGGATATCAAACAACTTGTTTTTACAGATGTTGAAAAATACCGGAAGCCCGGAACACTGATCACATCCAATACATCGGGTATCCCCATTCACATGATGACGGAAGGCAGGAGTGATGATTTTAAAAAGCATTTCTGCGGTACCCACTTTTTTAATCCGCCAAGGTACCTGCGTTTGCTGGAGATCATCCCAACACCGCATACCGATTCGGAGGTTGTTGATTTCCTGATGCATTACGGTGACCTTACTTTGGGCAAGACAACCGTATTGTGTAAAGACACACCTGCCTTCATCGCCAACCGGGTTGGTGTTTTCGGCATGATGGCCATTATGAATGCAATGGAAAAATTGCAGTTAACCGTTGATGAGATTGATGCACTAACGGGACCGGTTATTGGCCGGCCCAAGTCTGCCACCTTCCGTACAGGCGATGTAGTGGGTATTGATACACTGGTTAAAGTGGCTAAAGGGGTACATGATAATTGTCCGGATGATGAAGCAAAAGAGCAGTTCAATATCCCGGTTTGGTTAACAAAAATGGTGGAGAACAACTGGCTTGGTGATAAAACAGGGCAGGGGTTTTTCAAAAAAACGAAATCTGCAACGGGCGAGAAAGAAATTCTTACCCTGAATTTGCAGACCATGGAATATGGGCCGCGGCAAAAACCAAAATTTGCAACATTGGAAACAGCCAAACCCATCGAGGACCTGAAAACAAGATTGAAAATTTTATGTGCCGGCACAGATAAAGCCGGTGCTTTTTACCGCCAGTTTCATTATAACCTGTTTGCTTATATTTCTCACCGCATTCCTGAAATAACCGATGAACTGTACCGTGTTGATGATGGTATGATGGCCGGTTTTGGGTGGGAGATCGGCGCTTTTGAAAGCTGGGATGTGCTGGGTGTGGCAAAAACAGTTGAAGCCATGAAAGCTGAAGGCCATACTGTTGCTGCCTGGGTTGAAGAAATGCTTGAAGGCGGTGCTGCATCATTTTATAAAGTAGAGAACGGGAAGCGGCTCTGTTATGATGTTAAAACCAGGGCCTATAAAGTAATGCCGGGTGCCGATGCATTTATCGTGATGAAGAATTTTGAGAACGAAACGGTCTGGAAAAATTCGGCCTGCCGCACCTACCACCTGGGTGATGATGTGCTGGGGCTGGAATGGTATACCAAAATGGGCAGCATCGGCGGTGAGGTGCTGGAAGGCATTCAGCGTTCCATTGCACTGGCCGAAGAAAAATACAAAGGGCTGGTGATCGCCAATGAAGGTCCCAACTTCAGCGCCGGCGCCAAGTTGGGCATGATATTCATGATGGCCATTGAACAGGATTACGACGGGATCGATATGGCCATACGCCAGTTTCAGCAAACGATGATGCGTGTACGCTATTCCGGGATCCCGGTGGTGGTGGCGCCTCACGGGCTTGCGCTGGGGGGTGCCTGTGAAATGAGTTTACATGCGGATAAAGTGATCGCGGCTGCTGAAACCTATACCGGTCTTGTGGAGGTAGGCATTGGCGTGATACCCGGCGGCGGCGGTACCAAGGAATTTGTGCTGCGGGCCGCTGATGAAGTACACAATGGTGAACCGGATACCATCCCGTTACAGAACCGGTTCCTGTCCATTGCAACGGCAAAAGTGGCCACATCAGCATACGAAGCCTTTGACCTGGGTATGTACCGGAAAGGCCAGGATGAGGTGAGCATGAACCAGGGCAGGCGAATTGCGGATGCCAAACAGGCCGTGATCGCAATGTACAATGACGGGTACGTAATGCCGGTACAGCGCACCGATATCAAAGTGCTGGGCCGGTCCATGCTGGGCGCCATGCATGCCGGTATCAATGGTATGTGGCGTGGCAAATATGCCACCGATCATGATGTGACCGTTGCCAAAAAACTGGCCTATGTGATGTGTGGCGGCGATCTCAGTGAACCTACCCTTGTTAGCGAACAATATTTACTTGACCTGGAAAGGGAAGCCTTTTTAAGCCTGACCGGCGAGAAAAAAACACTGGAAAGGATACAGTCGGTTTTAAAAACAGGCAAGCCGTTGAGGAATTAGTTTTTTAATATCTTTTTTAAAATTATTTTATTTTGAAAAAAGCCAAAAACAAAAACCTGCAGACAGAAGTTGATGCAGCCTATTTATATGATAAACTGGCAGCGGCTGAAACCGACCCGAATGTTGCGAATGTTTTCCGGCAGATGAGCGAAATTGAAAAAGGGCATGCTGCTGCTTTCCTGCAGAAACAAAATATCCCCGGGTTGCCTCCCCCTTCCTTCAGGGCCAGGACATTGAATATGATCGGAAAAATATTCGGTTATGATTATGTACTGGGTGTGTTGATGGATATTGAAAAAAATATTTCAGGGGCTGTGATCGCAGCCAAAAAGAAAAGTCATATAGCCATAACCGGTAGTGAAGCTAATCATGTAACCATTTTGCGTACACTGATGGAAAGTGAAGCAAAAGTAACGGGCAGCAGTGTCGCTAAATTTGAAAGCAGGCACCGTTCTGTTGGCGGAAATGCTTTGCGTGCAGCGGTTTTGGGCGGTAACGACGGGCTGGTTTCAAATTTCAGCCTTGTGATGGGCATTGCCGGGGCCACATCCGGGCAAAGCGGTGTTTTACTGGCAGGTGTTGCCGGGTTACTG
>CAZBIK010000408.1:0-2680 GCA_964491955.1 uncultured Ferruginibacter sp. | reverse complement strand
ATGATAAACTTGCTGCTTGCGGAAGAAAAGACCATGCCCTGGAATTCACTTTTTGGGGAGCATTGTTTGGAGACCTGACTGATAAATACGGAAACCACTGGTTGCTGCACTATGATCAAAATTCAAAACAATAAAAAACAAGTACTGCATCATGAAAAAAAATATGGTTGCTCCTAAGAACATGGATGAATATCTTTTGGGATTTCCGGAAGAAGTAAAGAGTAAACTCGAAAAGCTGCGTCAGGTCATTAAAAAAGCAGCCCCCGGAACCACCGAAGCCATTACTTATGCCATCCCTACATTAAAACTGGATGGAAAGAACCTGGTACATTTTGCCGGTTATAAAACGCATATCGGTTTTTATCCCGGGTCAGGGGCCATTGAAGCATTTAAAAAAGAACTTGCCGGATATAATATTTCAAAAGGCACTGTCCAGTTCCCGCTGGACAAACCAATCCCGGCAGGTCTTGTTAGCAGTATCGTAAAATTCTGTATCGGGATGAACAGGGAAAGGATTGTTGCGAAAAACAAAAAATAATTCAGGTTTACCGGTGCTTATACAGCGTGAATTACTTAGTATTTACTTTTCCCGTCTTCCACTTACCGCTCTTCAGGTAAAAATATGCCATGATGAAAATACAGCTCCAGTAAATAAATTCATTGGTCCAGGCAAAGGCCAGGGAGATAAAATTCATTTTTATAAAGTACCAGGAGTACAAAAGGTAGAATGTGATGGCAACAATTTCGATCAGCAGGTTCATCCTTGTTTTGCCGGTACCGGTTACCCCGTTTAGCCAGATATTGGCAATGCACATCAGCAACAGGTCGGCCGAAACCACGCGCAGCACAGGAATGCCCTGTTGTACAAATGCTTCACCCTGGCCAAACATGCTGAAAAATGTGGCCGGGAAAATATTCACCCGCAGGCAAATGAAAATGCATAACCCCATACATAGCCTTACAATTATATTGATTGCGGTGATCACCAGGTCTTCTCTTTGCTGGCCCATTAAATTACTCACCATTACGCTGCATGTGCTGGCAAATGCCCACACAAAAACACCGGCCAACCCAAAAACATTGCGCATCACATTGCTTATGGCTTTGTAGGTATCGTTTCGCAGGCTTTCGATCAGCATAAAAAATACCAGCCAGGTGGTTACACTCAGCACATATTGCAGCATCAGCGGTGCGGATATTTTCAGTACCTGTTTTGTAACCATTTTATTGTAGGCAAAGGTCTTAAACAGGCCATATTGCTTTTTTAACCCGGTGCGGAACAACACGATGCACACCACAACAAAGCCTGTACACTCTGCGATCACCGAGGCCACAGCAGCACCATTAAAACCGAGTGCAGGAAATCCAAACCTTCCTTTTATCAACAGGTAATCTAGCAGGATATTAACGCCGGCTTCGAAGATGAACCCGATCATTAGATAACGGCTGTTGAGAGACGCAACCAGGAAAGCATTGCCCATCTGGAACAGGAACAGGAAGGGCAGGCCCCAGATCCTGATCTTCAAAAAACTGATCTCTTCAGGATAGGCTTTGGGGTCGGCAATGGGTTCCAGTATGAGCGGAGCAACAAACCAGGTGATCAAAATACCGGCTACGGCAAACTGCAAACAGATCCGGATCCCCTGCGCCAGGATGATTTTAAAAGCACCGGGATCATCACTGCCGGCATACCTTGCAAAAACAGTTTGCATGGCATTGTTCAATCCATTGCCGGCCACCGCAAAGATCAGGTAAAAAACACCCGTTATGCCTGCATTGCCAAGGGCTTCAGTACTCAATTCGCCCAGGAAAATGCTGTTGGTAAGCATATTGATCTGCGGAATAAGTATTGCCAGTGTAATGGGCAACGCAATGGACAGGATCTGTTTATTGGTGACCTGAACTTTTAAATCCCTCGATATTGCTGTACTCTCCATAAAGTCAGCAAAAATATCTTATTTTGCCAGTGAAATGAAACAAGTAAGTCCCTCTTTTAATATCCTGGCTGCAGGAATCAATTTTGAAAACGCACAATTATTTGCAGAAGCGGGCCCATCGGGCTTTTCGCTGGCTGTGCTTGACGGGGATAATTGCTTTAAGGTCCTGGTTACCTATGCCTTTGCAGCCGGCCTGAACGATAAAGAACTGGCTGCCCGGTTCAATGAAATTTTCAGCACCGAAAAACTATTGAAGCAAAAATACGGCAGAACACATATTTTCTGGTCATTTACTGAAAGTATACTGGTACCGGCCGAATTCATGAATGCCGGGCAAAATGCAAAAATGCTTGATCTCGTTTTTGGAGATGCAAAGCAGGGCATCATCCGTTCAGATTTTTTATATAAACATAACCTGCATCATGTTTACCGGGTTCCGGCACCCGTAATTGATGTCATTTCCCTTCATTTACCGCTGGGCCTGCAATCGCATTTATTTTCAACCATGGTTAACCGTGATCTGCCCGGGGGCAATCATTTGTTTGCCACTTTATACAGCAACAGTTTGACCATCATGTTGGTAAAGGAAGGCAAACTCCAAGTCGTTCAGAATTACGAATATACGGATCCGGCTGATTGTGTTTTTCACCTGCTGCATATTTGTAAAGGGTTTGATGTTCAGCCGGGTTCTGTGATCCTGCACCTGAATGGAATGATCGATGAACAGTCGGGTTTGTATGATG
>CAZBIK010000407.1:0-2702 GCA_964491955.1 uncultured Ferruginibacter sp. | reverse complement strand
AATTTTTAAAAGCATTTTAGAATTAGAGCTGTTGTTTAAAATGGCAGGTAACGGGTGTATTGATGTTATTATGCGCTGTCTAACCAACTAATTCGATGTTGAATATCAATACTTTAATGTTATTCATTTTGTATTGTTTATTGCGCAAATGACAGTTAAAAATAATTATAATACTTTCCTGGTTTTTGCATTTTCATTCCTGGTTAAATTAATGCTTTATTTATTAAAACTGTTCAAATAGTTTCTGTATTTACCAATCAATCTGCTCATTTTTCCAAAGATCATCAAAAGGACTAACAATATTTACCAGCTGCTGCTTACTGACATGGAGGTATCGCTCGGTTGTTTTTATATTAAAATGGCCGAGCAGATCCTTGATATACCTGATATCAGTTCCCTTATCAAGCAGGTGTGTGGCAAAACTGTGACGCAAACTGTGAACACCTACATCCTTCTTTATACCTGCTTTATTCTTAGCATTGGTAAATATCTGTTGTACGGTACGGGTAGGATAAGCATCCCTGGTTTGATCCGATTCAAATAAATAAATTTTAGGTTTCGGAATGTACTCTTTCATGTAATTCCTCAAAATATCAAGTACCACCGGGCTTAAATTCACATACCGGTCCTTTTTTCCTTTTGCACGGGCAATAAAAAGCTGCATACGACTGCTGTCTACGTCCGCAATTTTTAAATTTACAATTTCACTCACCCTTAGCCCTGCACTATAAGCAGTAAACAACATGGCTTTGTGCTTTTTATTGGTCAATGCATTAAACAGCCTTCTTATCTCAGCTTCGTTCAGCAGCTTGGGTAATAAAGTTGGTTTCTTTGGCCTCGGGATCTCCCAAAAGAACCGTTCTCTTTCCAAAACCTGCTCAAAATAAAATTTTAATGCATTAAGCCTGCTGTGTGCCGTGTTTTCACTGATACCCTGGGTTACCATTGCAAACACCATGTACCTTTTCAGATCGGCAACTGTTAAACTGTCAACCGGTTTATTTTTCAGTAACTGCAACAACTGCATGAATTCATTACGATAGGTTTTAATGGTAGAATCACTGTATGACTTTAATTGCAATACCTCAATAAAACTTTGCAACGATTTTAAATTTTCATCACTCAACTCCCAGGCTGTCGTTCTGGAAACGGGCTTTACAGGTTCTGCCTGTATCACTTCAATGCCTGGCCGCCTTACTGGTAAAACTGTTGGTTTTGCCGATGTGGCAATTACCTTTTTTCTTTTTTCTAAAAATGTTTTCAAGGCAGCAACATCAACTTCAGCCCTGGCTTCGAGGTCTTTCTTCAGTAAGCGATAAGCTGTTTCGGACAATGGAATGTACCAGCAGTGATGAGTCTTACTCCATTTTACTTCCGGTTGTAAACGGATGATCTTTTCCAGCCCGGAATCCCTGTCGAAGTAAATTCCTATGCATTCTTTGTTGCGGTGAATAAGGGGGGTTAAACGGATCTGTCGCATCCCTTTAAATAAATAAAAAAATCGCAGAAATTATAATTTTTGATAGAGATTTTTTAATCTTTCCCGCGTCATCTGCTTTTCCCAGTCTTTGCCCAGCGCATTTTCCCAAAGCGGCTTCATGCCCAGCGAAACGTTGATCATCTTATCAAGATCTTCATCACTTAAACCGGCACAGATATTTTTGGGGATATCAATGCCGTTCTTCTCAACCATATATTTAAATTCTTTCACGCCTTCGGGATAAAACTCCTCCAGCTTGTCAAACACAATACAATTGCCAATGCCATGTTTGGTGCCCAGCAAATAACTGAGCCCATAACTTACCGCATGCGCCACACCCACCTGGCTGTACGCAATGCTCATCCCGCCGGCATAAGAGGCCATCATCAGCTTGTCATCACTGTCAGCATCCCAACCGGTTTTGTTTACATACACTTCTCTGCATAACTGCAATGCCTTTTCGCCATAACTCTTGCTGAACTCATTTAAAAATGTTCCGTTCAAACTTTCAATACAATGTATATAACAATCCATGCCGGTATAAAAACGCTGGTTGGCCGGGGCATCGGCAGTTAATTCAGGATCCAGAACGATCTGGTCAAATGGCGTAAAGTCGCTGTTCATACCCAGCTTTTTGGTGGGGCCCGTGAGTACCGTGGTGCGGCTAACCTCTGCGCCGGTGCCGCTAAGTGTTGGAATACCCACTTTATATACACCTGCATCTTTTACCAGGTCCCACCCCTGGTAATCGGCACTGCTGCCGGGATTGGTCATCATTAATGAAACTGCTTTCGCCAGGTCCATGGCACTGCCGCCGCCAATACCGATCACACCACTCACTGTTCCAAACTCTTCTTTAAGCTGGTTGGCAAGGCTATCAACATAGGTTGTCTTGGGCTCGTAGGTAACATCAACAAAGATGATTTTATCGTTGCCACGAACAGGCACGCGATTTGTCAGTTCTTTTCCCTCGAAATAATGATCTACCAAAAACACCATGGGTGCATTTGCCTTGCGGTGCGGGGCGATGATCTCATCCAGTTGGTTAAAGGAACCACGGCCATAAACAACATAGCCAACCATTTTAAAATTTCTGAAAGCCATAGATTTATTTTGTAGAACAAAAATACACGAATTTATTTGCCGGTAATGTCTAATAAAGAAGGTTTTCACCTTTGGTGAAAAAGTTTTGCCACAAAGGCACCAAGACACAAAGGTTTTT
>CAZBIK010000406.1:0-2715 GCA_964491955.1 uncultured Ferruginibacter sp. | reverse complement strand
TAACAACACCAGTGATTCATTAATTAAGAAAAAGTTCACTGTAGACAACAGGCCCATTAAAGAGATCCTGGCAAAACTGTTTGATATCACCTATAACAGGATCAATGCAAATGCCATTACTTCCCTGGTCATACCCACTTTGAACTATAATTTCCTGGTAACCGTTAAAACCTATAAAAAGGAATCGGTTAATCCTTTATTCATGAGAATGAATGTTATACACAGTAAAATTCTGCAGTCGGTATTTGACGGGCTCATCCTGGGCGACAGTATCCGTACTTTTGTCGGCCTCCGCGAAATGTATTACGAACCATATTTTATCTCAAGCAATATTTCGCTACCCCAATATGTAACCTACAAAGACACATTGCTTTATTTACTGGCCAATGGTGCACCCGAGATACTGATACGTAAACTTGCCGATAAAGATACCCTGTATACAAGCCTGGTCAACAAAAACAATAAAATAACCGTAAGGGCTGTTTCACATATAGCCATGGATGAATATTACGAAAAAACAATACCCTTTGGTTTAGCCATACTGGAAAACAGGATCACAGCAGATTCCATAAAAAAACTGACCCTGGTTCCGCAGGACTATTACCATGCCTTTGTTGAAGAAGCGATCCGGCTTCATACCAACCCGGATCCCGAGATCAATACTTTTTTAAAACATCCTATAACAGAACTGAATAAAAAATTTGCCAATTATTATTTCATCAAGGAAATAAATGACCTGCATGAATCACCCGACAACACCCGGTTCAAAGTGGTACAAACACTATCTGCACGGGAATTGTATTTTTTACTGCTGCCCGGCAGTTATGAACTGGTGATGGAAGGCAGCAGCGCCATCTATACTTCCAGTTTTTTTTATGTGTATAAAAAATTCATTAAAGAAACGGCAACCGAAGGCCTGAATAAATTCTTTGATGATATTGGTTATTACCAGTTTGACCAGTTCATTTCCAATATTTCCGATTATGGCCTGGTGTATGACCTGGTTGATAACCTGGAAGCAGAAAAAGTAGCCGAACTGCTGGGAAAATACCTGTTCAGTCTGCCCAATAAACAGCTTACAGAAAATGAGATCAACCTGAATGCGATGACCATGGCGGAAATACTTTACCAGATCAGGCACCACAAAAATATCATGGACGGCCTGATCGGGCAGCTTGAAAAAATAGAAAGCCTGCCCAGGATAAAAAATCATTTCATGTACCGGAGAATGTACAGCGGGTTAAAAGACATCATGCAGGATAGGGTTAAATATGAAAGTGACATGACGTATGATGTGCTCAGGGTAAAACGCATGCAAAGCAACAACAAGATAGTACAGGCATGTTTTTTTTATGATGATGAAGATGCGGTCTCCTCGTTTAACAGCAGTACTGCTTCGTATGATGATAAGACCTGGGACAAAAAAGACATGGGCAATTATATTGTCTTTTCCAGCAGGGCTGGCAATAGCGTGAAAGTGTACATGAATAAACCAAAAACGATCCCGGGTTGTGATTCGGCACAAAATGAAATGTTGGGGGCCATCGAACAGGCAGGTCTTGAGGTTACTTCATTTATACACCGGGGGCACAGTTACCATTTATCACAGAGCCTGAAAAAGATGACCGCTTCAAGCCAGTTTGTTTTCCTGGGATCCTGCGGGGGCTATAACCAGGTTTTAAAGATATTTCAACTGAACCCCGATGTGAATATCATAACTACGCGGAGCGTTGGTTCAAAGCTCATCAATGACCCGTTGCTGATAAAAATAAATAATGACCTGGTTAATAATAAAGATATTGTGTGGAATGATCTTTGGCAGGAATTCAGTACCAAATTTCAGTCAAAATCCACAAAAGATCTTTTCGCCGCATACATCCCGCCCAATAAATATATCGGCGTTAAATTTATCCGGAAGGTCTTTAATTTTTAATGCCCATAAAGTTATTTATATAAAAGGGCCAGGCAGTAAATTATAATTTCCATACCCATCAGGCATTCAGTAAAATGCCCAGCCTCAATGCTGTTTTCTCTGCACTGGGCAACATGGCCTGTTCCAAAACAATATTCATGGGCACTGCCGGTAAATTCAGCGCTCCCAAAACCTCCACAGGTGCATCGAGGTACCGGAAACAGGCTTTTGAGATACGCCCGGCCAATGCTTCGGCAAAAGAATTATTTTGCTGCTCTTCAGTTAATACCAAACACTTACCGTGTTTTTTTACGGTTGCAAAAACCAAATCCTCATCCAGCGGGAATAAAGTACGCAGGTCAACCACTTCCACCTGGCCCGGGAAATTTTTGGCCGCAGCCTTTGCCCAATACACACCCATGCCATAGGTAATGACACAACAGCTTTCACCGCTTTCCACAAGATCTTCATCAGCGGTTAAAACAACATTCCCTTTACCCAGCGGTATGATATAATCCCGGGCAGGTTCAGTATTTTTTGCTTCCTCGGTACCGGGTACCTTGCTCCAGTACAAACCTTTATGCTCCAGCATGACCACGGGGTTTGGATCAAGAAAGGCTGCTTTTAAAAGCCCTTTCATATCAGCTGCATTGCAGGGATACACGATCTTTATTCCTTTAATGGTAAGCAATGTGCTTTCCACACAACCGCTGTGGTAAGGGCCTCCCCCGCCATAAGCGCCTACGGGTACCCGTATTAAAGTTTGCACCGGGAATTTTCCACAGCTCAAATAACAGCTTTTC
>CAZBIK010000405.1:0-2765 GCA_964491955.1 uncultured Ferruginibacter sp. | reverse complement strand
GAACTAACCCTCAACTACGCTTCCTTCCTGGATGAACATATGGAGCCCTTTAACTGCCGCTGCGGTGCAGCCAATTGTTGTGGATGGGTTACCGGGATCAAAGACAATTCGGTAACAGAAAGAGAAAGCCAACACAATCATTAAACGCAGCCGCTTTTATCCGGTCTTACTAACCTGTACTACTTCGCTAAAGCTACGTAGTACAAGCCATACAAATTCTCTCCTTCTTTAAGGAAAATGTCATTTAAATAAAGGTTTGTCAGGGTGAGCCTGTCGAACCCGGTTTATTAGAATCAACCCGCCTTCGACAAGCTCAGGCTGACAGCATTTCTATTAAACATTATGTGATATTGACTTTACGGAGTTTTTTACCAGATGATGCCTGCATCAAAACAACAGAACTATGTCTAAGTTTCAGATATTGCGCAACCTGATGGTGAAGCATAAATATCAATTGATATTTACGTATTCACTTTTCTCCCTTGAAATGCTGGGAGGGTTGCTGCGTTTTTATTTTTTCGGAGAAGCTATAAATGACCTGATCAAAGGAAGTTACCATGGACTGGTCGTATTAACACTTGTTCACCTGGCTTACCTGGTGATCGGCACCATACGGCACATGTTTGACACCCGTACCTATTCTGCCATTTACACCTCCCTGGTCACCAGGTTCTTAAGCCGCAGGTATCATAAAACAGATGTGTCAAAACTTTCGGCCCATTCCACTTTGGCCAGGGAATTCGTTGATTTTTTAGAACACGACCTGGTGTATGCCATTGAAGCTGCTTATAATATCCTGGGCTCATTGATCATCCTTTTCTTTTATGATAAGACCGTGGTAGCGATCTGCCTCGCTATTATGATACCGGTAATTATCATCAGCATGCTCTATGGTAAAAAAATGATGCGGCTAAACAAATATAAAAATGATGAGCTGGAAAAACAGGTAGATATCATCAGTACCGGAAATAATACAAGCATAAGGCATCACTATAATAATTTACGCAAATGGCAGGTTCGTATCTCAGACAAGGAAGCCTGGAATTTTGGTTTTATGGAGATCATGGTGTTGCTGGTCATTGCTGTTTCATTGATCGCTTCTAAAAACCTGCACAGTACAACCATCATGGCAGGAAGCCTGTTTGGTATGTATAGCTATATCTTAAAATTTGCTTCGGGGCTCGATACGATCCCTTATACCATGGAACGGCTTTCTTCATTAAGTGATATTACAAGGAGGATCGAGCTGGAGGTGGACGATATGCCGGAGGTGATAAAAACTGAAGATGGAAAATTAAAAATACTGGCAAGAAATAATCCTGTTGAGGTTTAGGATTAAAATCTATTTTATTAATTTTTCTGTTTCATATAGTTTAGTAGGTCAAGAATGTGCTGTTGAGTGTGGAATGGAAATATTGTTTCGAAAAACCAAAGCCCGTCATTTAAACTATTATTCTCCATTCGCCACTTAATTTCCAATAAGTCTAAAATAATATCTGATAAATCATCAATTGCATTTCCAAGGCCAATGTCAGTATTGTTATCAATATCATTAATATCAAGTACTGTTTTATAAACTCCGAATTCCTTGAAATTGCATTGTATGTTTTGAATAATATTTGGAAATTGGTTTTTATCAAAATCTGGATATTCCTTGTCATCATATTCATATTGAATATTAAAATAGAGGCTATAAATCTTTATAAGATTTTTCTCTAAAAGTTTGGTTCTGTCGGGTATATTCAAGTTTGGTTGAAGCCCATACTTAACAATTTCATTTATTGTTGAGATAAGCTCATTCATCTCTGTGATTATAGTATCCATTCAATTTTATATAAAATTACCTGATAATCATAACCGAACCTTGCTCTTCTCTTTTAAACTGCCCCTTGTATGTATACGTAACGGCCCAAACATAACTGCCGTTGTTCTGTTTTCCTTTAAAAAAACCATCCCATCGTTTAAATGGATCACGGCTGTAAAAAACAAGTTCGCCATAGCGGTTATAAACGAGTAAAAGATAATTGCTGATGGCAGATACATTACCCATTGGGCCAAAATCATCATTCCTTCCATCGTTGTTTGGCGTAAAGGAATTGGGAAAATACACTTCGCCGCAGGAACCGCTTGCGGGTTCGGCGATCTGTACAGGTGCAGTGGCGGAACAGCCGTTATTATCAGTAACGGTTACACTATAATTTCCGGCGGCCAGGTTTACGGCGGTAGCATTGTTTTGTGCCGGAATGGTATTCCAGCTATAAGAATATGGTGCGCTGCCGCCTGTTGCCAGTGCCGTTGCGGTACCATCACTCAATCCAAAACAGCTTGCATCTTTTTTATTGCTGATGGCAACAGCAGGCGGGGTTGCTGTAGCAATGGTTATGTTGATGATCTCAGTACAGCTCCTGCTGTCGGTTACAGTAACCGTATAATTTCCGGGGGTTAACCCATTTGCGGCAGGACCTGTACCTCCCGATGGAAACCAGGAGTAAGTATAAGGAGGGGTTCCCCCGCTTTGGGTTATGGCAGCCGAGCCTGTTGCGGCGGCACAACCGGGCTGTATAATATTTACCGTATGTGATAAGGCTGCTGGTTCAGTAATTACAACTGATGCGGTGGATGTGCAGCTGTTCAGTGCGTTTACGGTTACCATATAATTGCCGCCCGGTAAACCTGTTGCTGTTGCTGTGTTTTGAACAGGTGCAGTATTCCATGAATAAAAGAAAGGTCCGGCAACAGCAGGAATAACCGAAACAGAAGCAGCA
>CAZBIK010000404.1:0-2777 GCA_964491955.1 uncultured Ferruginibacter sp. | reverse complement strand
GAAGAGGCCGTTTTCTGGCTGGGGCAAACATTAATAGCTCCGGATGAAGATAAAGATATAACAGGTGCAAAAGCTGTTTATCAAACGGCACTTGCCTTAAATCCCAACAGTGCATTATTAAATGCAGGCATGGGCCATATTGAATTGCTGGAAGGTAAAACTCAACAGGCACGTAATCATTTTGAGACAGCGATCAGCCTGAGTGGCGGAAAAAGTATTGAAGTGCTCGATGCTACAGGTTTTGCCAACGGTGATTTTGATTCAAAGTACGGTGATGCGGCCTATGCTGTTGAAAAACTGAAACAGGCCACTTCGGTCAAAAAATTCAAAGATGCCTGGGTAATGACAAACCTGGGTGATGCATACAGAAAACTGGGTGATGGCGGAAATGCACAGCTCTCTTATGAAGAGGCGCTCAAAATGGATCCGGCCTTTGCCAGGGCTAAATTCCGTATCGGTAGAATTTACCAGTCACAGGGACCAAGCCAGGAAGCCATCTATTTAAAATATTACAATGAGGCCATTGCCATTAACCCAAACTATTCAAGGGTTTACTGGATCCTGCACCAGTATTTTTATGAAACCGATGTGGTAAAATCTGCAGCATACCTGGATAAATACCTGTCAGCAAAAGGCACTGATGAAACTAATGCCTGTTTCCTGAGGGCTCAGATGAAATTTGCACAGGGCCTGTTTGCAGAAACCATCACCTCAAGTGATCAATGTATCGCTTCAAGTTCGGTACCTTATCCCAATTTGTATGGCATCAAAGCATATGCTTATTTCAAAATGGGTGAATCCAGTATTAAGTCGGGCGACTCTGCAACAGCGATGAGTGCCTTTGGGAATTCAAAAACAGCTTTTGGTAATTATTTTGAAAAACAAAAGCCTGAAAAGATAGGTACCCGTGATTATGAAACCTATGCAAAAGTATTGCTGATGTTCCCGGGTAATGAAGCTTTGGCAGGTACCTATATATTAAAAGCGGTAGAACTGGACAGTACCGAAACCGGTAAAGTGAATTTATTGAAATCAATAGCTTCCATTTATGAAAGCAGGAAACAATTCGGGGAAGCTGCTGAATGGTATAAAAAGATCGTTGAAACCAAAAAAGACCCGGGAAAAACGGATATCTATAATGCCGGTATTGGTTTCTACCGTGTTGAAAAATACCAGCAGTCCATTGAAATGTTTGACCGGTATATTCAGAAATTCCCGGATGACATTTATGGTTATTATTATAAGGGGTCGGCACAGGCAGGCATCGATACCGCTATGACAATGGGTATTGCTTTCCCTTCCTATTTAAAGGCTGCAGAAGTAGGGGAGGCTTACCCGGATAAAAGCCGGATAACCCCGCTGATCAAGGGCAGTTACAGGTTCCTGGTCATTTTTGCAGCAAATGTGCTAAAGAATAAAGAGCAGGCCCTGGGTTTTAGTGCCAAAGCATTGATCCTGGATTCTACCGATACCGAATTTAAGGGGTTTAAAGAATCCATTTCCAAAATGACGCCCAACCCCACAAAAACCTATGTCAATGTAAGGGGTGAAAAGGTTACCATCGAACCTGACGGTTCTATAACCACTGTTGGAAAAGACGGGTCAACCACGGTAATTACCAAATCCGGTAAGATCACCATGGTAAAAAATGGAGTAACCACCATTATTGAAAATGGCAAAATGACCGTGATTGATAAAGATGGCAAGGTAACTTCCATGAGCCCGCCCGGTATTCCAAAATGAACCGGCGATTTAGATCAATTTCTTAAAAAAGGATAAATTTCAACACACGAACCCCGTTATTAAAAGGATAACGGGGTTTTGTTATACAGGCTATTGAATATTGCTCCTGCTACCGTATTTTTGCTGATAATAAAAAGCGGTAAAAATGATGCGGTTTTTTTTGTTACAGGCCACCGATGTAAATAATGCGGCAAATTACCTGCCCATTGGCCTTCAATTGCTGTTTGCTGCCGGACTGATCGCAACGATCATCGTACTTTCCAACTACCTGGGACCCAAAAGAGCTACTGCGGATAAATTACAGAATTTTGAAAGCGGCATTGAAATAAAGGGCAATGCCCGTCAGCCGATGGCAGTCAAATATTTCCTGGTTGCCATATTATTTGTGTTGTTTGATGTGGAAGTGATCTTCTTTTATCCGTACGCAGTAAACTTCCGCGAACTGGGTTGGGGCGGGTTTATGGCAGTGCTGGTTTTCGTTTCATTATTTATAACCGGCCTGGTTTATATCTTTAAGAAAGGTGCTTTAAAGTGGGAGGAATAAGCAATTGGCTGATTAGTTAATATGCTGATGTGCTAATTGAAGGAGTTTTAATTATAAAAGGATTATGAATTTGATAAATTAGCAAATTATCGAATTAGCAAATTATCACATTATGAGTCGTCCGGTACAATTTAATAATCACATCAAATTCGCAGGTATCCCTGAAGGATACATGGGTGAAGGGTTCATGGCCACCAATTTTGAAAAAGTGGTGAGCCTTGCCCGAAAAAATTCAATCTGGCCTCTGCCTTTTGCAACCAGTTGCTGCGGTATTGAATTTATGGCCACTGCTGCCAGTCATTACGACCTGGCCAGGTTTGGTGCCGAGCGTATGAGTTTTTCGCCGCGCCAATGTGACCTGTTATTGGTAATGGGTACCATTGCAAAAAAAATGGGACCGGTCCTGCGACAGGTTTACCTGCAAATGGCAGAACCACGCTGGGTTGCGGCTGTTGGTGCCTGCGCATCTTCGGGCGGTATATTTGATACC
>CAZBIK010000403.1:0-2781 GCA_964491955.1 uncultured Ferruginibacter sp. | reverse complement strand
TTGAGGTTATATGCTTACTTCCATATCAATCTCTCTACAAAGGAAATTGCCACATTGCTCAATATTGAACCGGCCAGCGTCAGACAGGCAAAGGCAAGGTTAAATAAAAAGATGAACAAGTTTGCAGTAAATATGAGCTAACCTCCTTTATTTCAGTATTATTCTTAATTCATTTCTCCGTTAATGTACCTGTGAAATAAATCGGCATGTATACACTTTGTCGATACCCGTTTTTCAGCTTTTCATCTGGACTTCTGTTCCTTTACAAAATATTCCCCGACTGTTTAATCGCCCCTGCAGTCCCGGTTATTTACTTCGAAAACAATATTTAAACCCATGCGCTCATTTTCGAAATGTGGTCTCGAACAATTGAATCCAATGATTATATGAATATACTTTACTTATTAGAATACGCTCTTTTTTTTATGAAAACGGTAAAATACAGGGCAGCTTTATTGATTTTATTGATAAAGTTGCTGCCGTTTACTGTAACAGGGCAAACACCCGTATTAAGTTATGGTAACAGTCCGAAAGTTTACCAGACGGGTACAGCGATTACGGCAGTTACACCTACCGCAAACAATGTATCTCCTTTTGGATATGCAGCAGTGCAAACTAAAATATTTGATCCGCTAGCTTATACGTTGGGGCCGATAGCGATTGATCCTTCGGGAAATATGTACACCATTATGATGAATAAGCTGATTCAGATACCTCCGGGTGGTGGTTCATATACGGAGTTTAGTCCGGATAATTATAATTCCAAATCATTGAATATTGATGCCTTGGGTAATACTTACATTCTCGATTCTTCAGATCCGGGATCAGTTTATAAAATTACGCCGGCAGGAGTGAAAACAACAGTAGGTACTGGGTTTTATTATCCATATAGTGTGGTCACAGATCGTGCAGGCAATATTTATGTGGCTGAAAACAGTGCCGATAATATTAAAAAGATCTCTGCAAAGGATGGCAGTGTGACACTGATCAGCAGTGCAGTATCGAATCTGGGAATGCTGGCGATGGATCCTGCAGGTAATTTATATGCGACAGGAAAGGGGCGGTCGGATATCATTTATAAAATACCCCTGGACAGGAGTGCTCCGGTGCCTTTATCGGGGCTCACAATCGTTAGTCAGGGCTTTACATCTATCGCTGGTCTGACAGCCGATAATTTAGGGAATCTGTATGTGGTGCAATACAATAACATCATTTACAGAGTTGTAAACGGAGTTAAAACGAATATTGGCACCGTCGGTAATCCGACACTTGGCTGTGTTGCTGTGGATGCTTCCGGAAACGTATGTGTGACTACGCAGAATTACACCATTGGGCTGGCTCAGGCAAAGCAAAATGGCGGTTATTATATCAGTCCGGCGCTGCCTTCGGGTTTGGTATTTGATAGTTCTACGGGGGTGATTAGCGGGACGCCAAATGTGGCAAGCGTGGCAACTGATTATACCATTACTGCTCATCATAATACTGGCTCAAAGGCTACAGCAATATTGAATATCAGTGTTACTACCCCTCCGGTACAGGCCAGTAATGTGTCTTTTTCCAATAAAACCGGAACTTCAGCGACGCTGAACTGGACAAATGGCAATGGATCATCCAGACTTGTCTTTATGACAAAAAATATTGGGGGTAATACCGGCCCTGTGAATGGCAGCAGTTATACAGCCGCTTCGGTTTTTGGTTCAGGTGCAGCGCTTGGTTCAGGCGGTTGGTATTGCGTTTATAATGGCACTGGTTCTTCTGTTAACGTGACAGGCCTCACTACTGGTCAGAGCTATAAGGTAATGGTCGTAGAGTATGACGGGCTGCCTGGAAACGAACATTATTTTGCGACTGCAGGTGTTGGTAACCGGGCTAATCTCGCGGTGTTGCCACAACCACCGGCGATCAGTTATGGGGGGGCGAAAACCTTTTTTGCAAAACATTTAAATACAGCGGTTCCGAATAATACCGGGGGGAGTGTTCCTGCCGAAATTTATGGAGCCCCTAATGCTTTTGGCAAGTGTGATGCCGCATATCTTATGAATTTAAAAGCAGATGTTGCGGGTAATATTTATATCGGAGGCAACAACAGTAAGATTAAAAGAATTAATGCGTCAGATGGCAGTACCACAATTATTGGTTCAGGCATTAGTCAGCCCGCAAGTATTGAAACAGATTTGGCAGGAAATGTTTATATCATTTTTGATAATAAACTTTATAAGATTCTGGCTTCGGATGGTACGATGTCAGTGATTGCTTCGGGATTTAGTGATGGTACAGGTGTATGTGTCGATACTGATGGCAATATTTATCTGTCACTGTTTGGGGGCGTTATTAAGAAGATTTCTGTGGCTGATGGTTCGATGTCTGATTTTGCGGTCAATAGTCCGCTTAGTAAGATTCTGAGTATGGCCATTGATTTACAAGGAAATTTATATGTGACGGAATTGAATCAGGATAAGGTCAAAAAAATCAGTCCGGAAGGGAACGTAACGCTTATAGGTTACGATTTTTTAATGGCCAACAGTTTGGCGACAGATGCGCTTGGTAACGTATATGTTGGTGATTATTCGGCATGGGTTGTCAAAAAAATATCTGTGTTGGATGGTTCAGTCAGCAATGTAACCGGGCCATATCACATTCTGGAAAAAATTGCCATGGACGGGGCGGGAAACCTCTATGTGGTCTATCGCAGTCCATTTATTGATGTTCCGATTGTGAAAGTCTCTACCAATGGATATACGATTAGTCCGGCTTTACCTGCAGGACTTAGCTTTGATGGTA
>CAZBIK010000402.1:0-2816 GCA_964491955.1 uncultured Ferruginibacter sp. | reverse complement strand
TCAAACCGGCATCCAGGTAATTCTCCAGGTCGCTTACCCGGTTCACAAAAAAGCTGAGCCTGAAATAACGTATAACCGTGAATGGTTTCAGCAGGGTTGATCTTTCAGTATATGGTTTTGAACCAAAGAAGTTAACCGTATCCTGTTCTGCTTTTAAAGAAGATATTTCACCAGACTGAAGTATAAAAGCTGAACCCAGGGGTTTAAAAACCCGGATATGGATTTTTTTCCTGCCCAGTTCATCCGTAACATAGTCGATCCGTTTTGCCGCCAGTTCATCAGCGAGGGAATCCTTCAACGGAATGATATCCTGCAGGAATACACGCAGCAGTGAATCTATATTTGCGAAGCGGTCCAGGTCGGCGATATCACTCAGTTCCACCTGCATGGTATTTCCTTTGCCCAGGTCAACGGTAAATCTGCGGTTCACCTCGCCTGCAGGCATGTCAAATATTTTAGAGGTATTCGTCAAAACCTGTTCCTGCTGGGCAATGGCCTGGATGGTGGTGCCTGTAACAAGCACCAGTACGCTGATGATCTTTATCATGTAGTTTTAATTTTTTGGAGAAAGTTTTATTTTAAAACCCCCGGCAGATGACTGCTGCGAGGCCATGTTTTGACTGGCAGATTTACCGTTCTTAAATTTTATTTTAAAAGGAACCCTTACATAACCGGGTTGCGTGTACAACCGGGCGTTGGGAGGATCAAGTTCATTGATGTGCACCACAGTTAATTTTTTCTTTACCGGAACCACGGTTGCCATGTCGGATATTGTATCAGGTATGGTACCGGTATTCACCGGAGCCGGGGTTTCTTTTACAATACCGTTTGCTGCCAGAGCTTTAACTGTTTCATCATGTTTTACTGTTTGTAAAGCAGTGCCGGACCGGACTTTTGGAGTATAGATGTGTACTTTTCTTTTTTCTGCCTGTACCGGAGCCACTACAGTTTCCCTTGCAGGAACAGGGATTTGTACAGGGGGAACTATTTTATTTTGGGGTTCCGGAATACGCTGTACCAGGTTAATATCTTTTTTACCCGGCATCAGCAGCGGAATGATACATGCCAGCAATAGTACGGCAGCAGCCCAATACCAAACGGCTTTGTTCCTGTGGGGTTTGACCTGCAAACGATCCCGCAGTTTTTCCCAGGCAGCATTGCAGTCCGGTGCAGCTTCGCCGGGCAAACCGGTTAATCCATCCAGTTTTTGCTTCCATCCAAATGGATCACTGAGCTTTTCGTTTAACATATTCGATTCCGTTTTGTGTTAACATTTTTTGTAATAATGCTTTTGATTTACTCAGCTGCGATTTGGAAGTTCCTTCTGAGATCCCCATCATGGCTGCAATTTCCCGGTGGTCCAGGCCTTCAATGACAAACAAATTAAAAACAGTGCGGTAACCAACCGGCAACTGAACGACCAGGTTAAATATTTCGGCAGCAGATAAGTTCGCGATCGCTTCTTCCTCCAGGCAGATCTCTTCTGCCGCCGCCTCCGTCACAATGGTGAATACATTTTTTTTTCGCAGGAACATCAGGCATTCATTGACCATGATCCTTTTTAACCAGGCATACAGCGCACCATCGCTTTGGTATGTAAATGAAGGCAGGTTTTTAAAGAACTTGTAAAAACCATTCAGCAATATCTCTTCCGCATCTTCGGGGTTCTTAACATACCTGCGGCAAACCATCCGCATATTTTCACAGAATTGGTCAAACAGGCATTTTTGTGCAGCCCTGCTTCCGCGCTTTGATTCCTTTACCAGTTGTGCTATTTCCATGAAAAATGAACTGCTGTATGTTGTTTTATAAAAGTATAAATGCAGTTTACACCCAAACGGTTGCCCGGGCAAATAAAAAGAGTTAATGAAAGTATATTTTTAACAGGTTGGATGAAGTGCTTAGTTTCAGTCGGCTGCAGTTATATGGGTACGCAGTACCGGCTGACGTTTGGGTAAGAATTATAATAAAAAAAGTCACAGCAGGCCTGCCGGCAGGCCCGCTGTGACCGTGTGAATAGATCTTACTCACATTATTTTATATATCGCTTAACCCGCAAAAATATACCCGCATCCTTTTTCCTGTGCCCGGCCCAGTGCCCACACACCTGAAGGCACCAGTTGTATACCCGGAAGCACGGCGCTCATAAAATCCTTTTTAACTTCAGCAGCATCCAGGTTCATTTTTTGGGCAGCTACCGCACTGTAAACACCGATGGCTGCCTGGCATACGCAAAACATCACGCCATTTTCCTGGAGCTGGTTAATTCCGATCAGCAATTCGCCCACAGCAGGCAATACAAATGCGCCCTGCTTTGGTTTCCAGAATGGGTTGCGGGTGGCGGGCTTTTTTGTTTCCGGGTCGTTTGCTTCAAACAATTCGCCCAGTTTGTATTTTGCCCAGATCCTGTCTTCCATGGCATAACCAATGGAAGAATGGCGCAAAACCACTACCACGCTGCAATCTGCGCCTTTGGTTCCGGTTGCTTCATTGGTGAGCAAAAAAACCCTTGGCCAGGCAAAGGGAAAAATTTCATTGGGATGCGGTGAATCAAACACGATCCGGTGTTTACCGGTAATTTTTTTAAACATTTCTTCCGGGTCACCGGCAGTTGTAAATGGAGCAGGCTGCTCCGTTCCAAATGCATTCAGTGTGGGGGCAATTGAGGAGATACCCACTAATGCTGCGCCGGTTGCCAGCGAACCTAAAAAGCCACGGCGGTTGGTCGTTTCGTTCAGATCGTTCTGTTTCATAAAATGTACATTTATTGAATGAAAAATTTTTTGGAAAACAGGATAAGGTAGAAAAATAAATGC
>CAZBIK010000401.1:0-2817 GCA_964491955.1 uncultured Ferruginibacter sp. | reverse complement strand
TGGATGAACAATGTGTACGACAGGCTGATGCAGTATGTAAAAGATGGCGGCGTGTTGCTGGTTCAGTACAATACCAGTACACGGATCGGACCGGTTGTGGCAAAAATTGCTCCTTATCCATTTAACATCAGCCGCAACCGGATCACGGATGAAGAAGCAAAGGTTAATTTTTTAATTCCCGGGCACGCGGCATTGAATTATCCGAATAAGATAACCGAAAAGGATTTTGAAGGCTGGATACAGGAGCGCAGTATATATCATGCTGAAAAAACAGATACCGCTTACAGGAATATTCTCAGCATGAAGGATCCCGGTGAAAAAGAAAACGACGGAAGCCTTATTATTGCCAGTTATGGTAAAGGAAGATTTGTGTACACGGGTCTGGTATTCTTCAGGCAATTGCCTGCAGGCGTGCCGGGCGCTTACCGGTTGTTTGCGAATTTGATCGCCAACGACAGGAGTAAACACAAAAAGTAAAACACTTATTGTCACATAAACAGGTTCATTGAAATGACTAAAACTAGTTATAAAAAGGAGTGTCAGGGTGAGCATGTCGAACCCGGAGTTTTTTAATTAACCCACCTTCGACAGGCTCAGGCTGACAGTATATATATGAAAGTGAGTTTTAAAAATAACTTATTGACTGCTTGTCAGTGGTTTGACAGGAATGAAACTATTATATAGATTCTTCACTATCGCTCAGAATGACAGAATAGAAAAATTATGCAAAACGAAAGATCATACTGGAATACATGGTACCTGGGGGTACTGCTTTTTTTAATTGTTCAAATAATTATTTTCTACTTAATTACTGTTGAATTTAAATAAGTCCACACGGTATGAATAAACAACAATTGTTAACATTTTAAAAAATTAAATGCTCCGCCTGCCGGCGGATCTGTGGTATGAGTGGAATAGACTGGATCATATTATGTGTTACGCTTGCCGGCATAGTGCTGTATGGTATTTATAAAAGCCGTACAACCAAAAACCTGGATGGTTATTTTTTAAGCAACCGGTCATTGCCCTGGTATCTTGTTTTATTAAGTATCATGGGTACACAGGCCAGCGCCATCACTTTTTTAACCGGCCCGGGACAGGCTTACAGCGACGGGATGCGCTTTGTGCAGTATTATTTTGGCCTGCCGCTGGCCATGATCGTGATCAGTATATTTTTTGTGCCGGTCTTTAACCGCTTAAAAGTGTATACGGCATACGAATTCCTGGAGAACCGGTTCGACCTGAAAACACGCACGCTCACATCCTTTTTATTTTTGCTGTCGCGTGGCTTAAGCACGGGCATCAGCATTTTTGCACCTTCCATCGTGTTAAGTTCATTAATGGGCTGGAACATTTATTATACCAACCTGGTGATGGGCGGGTTGCTGATCATTTATACCATGAGCGGCGGGGCTAAAGCTGTGGCACATACGCAAAAACTGCAGATGATCATTGTGTTTGTGGCTTTGTTCATTGTGGGATACCTGGCCGTTAAATTATTGCCGGATGCAATGGGCTTTACCGATGCGCTCCGCACAAGCGGCGAATTGGGCAAAATGAATATCATCACCACCGGGTTTACCGAAAAGGGATTCGACTGGCAGGACAAATATAATATCTGGAGCGGGCTGATCGGCGGGTTCTTCCTGGCACTCAGTTATTTTGGAACCGACCACAGCCAGGTAGGCCGTTACCTTACGGCTAAGGATGTTAAGGAAAGCAGGCGGGGTTTGCTGATGAACGGGCTGGTAAAAGTGCCGATGCAGTTCTTTATTTTATTGCTGGGGATACTGATCTTTTCGTTTTACCAGTTCAACAAAGCCCCCATATATTTCGACCAGGCCAAAGTGATCATAGCCAAAGAGACCGCTTTTAAAGATTCCCTGGTTGCCCTGGAAACCCGCTATGACGCTGCGCTTACAGCCAGATCCATTAAAGAGGCAGGCATGTTGAGGGTTCAGTACAAAAAAGTTTTGCAGCAGGCATTGCCGGGGCAGGATACCAATGACAACAATTATATCTTTTTACGCTTTGTGATGGATTATTTGCCGGTGGGGCTGATCGGCCTCATCATCGCCATTATTTTCCTGGCATCCTGGGGCAGTATTGCGGCGGCATTGAATTCGCTGGCAGCCGTAACCGTTGTTGACTTTCATAAAAAATTCTTTGTGAAGGAAGAAACGGAGATCAGGGATTATCATGTATCGCAATGGTACACTTTCGGATGGGGTGTTTTCTGTATCATCATCGCCATGTTTGCTGAAAATATCGGCAACAGCCTCATAGAAGCGGTCAATATTTTAGGGTCCCTGTTTTATGGGGTGATCCTGGGCATCTTTCTGGTGGCGCTGGGATTAAAATTCATTAAGGGGCATGCCGTTTTTTATGCAGCCGTCATTTCAGAAATACTCATTATCATTATTTACAGGCAGAATATCGTTTCCTTTCTCTGGCTGAATGCCATCGGCGCCATACTGGTAGTTGTTATTGCCTCTGTTTTACAGCTGTTCACGCAACAAAAAGCGCAGAAATAATCATGCATTTATTACTGTCAGCCTGTCCCGATAACCCTGCCTGCCGGCAGGCAGGTATCGGGATGTCGAAGGCGGGTTTACTTGAAAAAAACTTTCATTGTAGTTATACCGCCTTCGACTCGCCTCTGCGTAGCCGTTACGGTCGCTTGCGCCATAGCTTCAGCGACGGGGCACGGAGCAAGGCAAGCTCCCCGAAATAATCGGGACAGGCAGGCTGACATTCCTTTAATACAACAGTGGTTGGATTTTTTCTGATATAAGTCATAGAGTGATTTTCACTCCA
>CAZBIK010000400.1:0-2817 GCA_964491955.1 uncultured Ferruginibacter sp. | reverse complement strand
GATGGCAGAAGATGATACACCCGGATGACTGGAAAAGGAATGAAAAGATATGGGAAGAATCAGTGAATACCGGAAAACCCTATGAAGCTGAGAACAGGTTATTGCGCAAAGACGGCAAGTTTTTATGGCACCTTACCAGGGCAGTTGCCATAAAAGATGATGATGGAAAGATAAAAATGTGGGTAGGTTCTAAAACAGAAATAGAGGAACAGCGAAGGCAAAAAGTAGAACTGGAGAATGCCGTTGAAAAAAGAACTGCCGAATTACAGGAGGCCAATACCGCATTGAAACAAAAGCACCGGGAATTATTTATTGCCCGGGAAAAATTACTGTCCGAATATTCCCGCAGCCTCATTGAGGCCAGCCTGGACCCCCTCGTGACCATTAACCCCGAAGGAAAGATCACGGATATGAACCAGGCAACATTGGATTTTACGGGCCTGTCGCAGGAAAAACTTACAGGCACCGACTTCTTCGATTATTTTACCGAACCCCGCAAAGCCAGGGAGGTTTACGAAAAGGTATTTAAAGAAGGATATGTGGTAAACTCCCCGCTTGTACTGCGGCATAAAGATGGCAAGCTTACCGATGTGTTTATGAATGGGTCTGTGTATAAAGACGGCCAGGGTAAAATACTGGGTGTGGTGCTGGTGGCCAGAGATGTAACAGAACAAAAAAGGATATCCACAGAACTTACTGAGGCCATTGTTTTTGCCGAGCTGGCCACATCACTGGCCGAGGAAGAAAAACGAAAAGCAGAAGCTTCAACGCTGATCGCCGAAGATGCAGTAAGGGCCAAACAGCAGTTCCTGAGCAACATGAGCCATGAGATACGTACCCCGATGAATGCCATCATCGGGTTTACCAAAGTGGTATTGAATACCGAACTCAGCGCAAAACAAAGAGAATACCTGACGGCTATAAAACTCAGCGGCGATTCACTGATCGTGCTGATAAACGATATACTCGACCTGGCCAAGGTGGATGCCGGTAAAATGACCTTTGAAGAGATCCCGTTTAAAATGTCATCATCCATTTCGGCCATGATGCACCTGTTTGAAACAAAAGTGCAGGAAAAGAATTTAAAACTGGTTAAGGAATATGATCACAGCATCCCGGAAGTATTGCTTGGTGACCCGGTGCGCCTGCACCAGATCATTTTAAACCTGGTGAGCAATGCCGTTAAATTCACCACCCATGGTCAAATAACGGTAAGCCTTAACCTGGTTGAATCTGATGAGGAAAAAGTGACCATACGGTTCACTGTAGCTGATACCGGCATTGGCATTCCTGAAAATATTACTCAACAGATCTTTGAGAATTTTCACCAGGCATCGGCTGATACCACAAGGCTTTATGGAGGTACCGGGCTGGGACTTGCCATTGTAAAACAACTGGTGGAATCGCAGGGCGGATCGATCAGTGTAAAAAGCAAACCGGGTAAAGGCGCTTTTTTCAGTTTTATTTTACACTTTAAAAAAACAAGCGTGGATGCAGCCTCAGCGCCTGATATGGAAAGCCAGGGGGATCTTAAAGGGAACAGGAACATCAATGTACTGGTAGTGGAAGATATTGCACTCAACCAGTTGCTGATGAAAACCCTGCTGGATGATTTTGGATTTAAAAGGGATATTGCTGCCAATGGCAAACTGGCCATAGAAAAATTGAAGGAAAAAAAATACGACATTGTTTTAATGGATCTCCAGATGCCTGAAATGAATGGCTTTGAAGCAACAGCATATATCCGCAACACCCTGCAGTCAGACGTTCCCATCATTGCCCTCACGGCTGATGTGACCACGGTTGACCTGGCAAAATGCAGGGCGGTGGGCATGAACGATTATATTGCCAAACCTGTTGATGAAAAGATCCTGTTCAGCAAGATCATCGGGCTGGTAAAGGCCAGGCAGGAAAAAACAAACACAATTCCTGAAACCGCTGAAACAGCCATTGCCGTAAAATCAAGATGCACCGACCTGGCCTACCTGGTCAGCATTACCAAGTGCGATGCCAGGCTCATGATGGAAATGATCGAACTATACCTGGAACAAACGCCCGGGCTGGTGGATACCATTAAAAAAAGCCTGCAGGAAAAAGACTGGGAATCGCTGCATACTGCAGCACATAAAATGATCCCCTCCTTTTCAATTATGGGTATATCGCCTGAGTTTGAGGCCATGACCAAAAAACTCCAGGATTATACCGGTTCCAAAAAACAGTTAACCGAAATACAGGGTCTTGTACTACAGGTTGAAAATATCTGTGCTCAGGCCTGTATAGAACTGGAAGAAGAATATAAAACGCTTAAAAACACCAAGGCATAAAATGAGACCCAACCGGGATTCATTTGACCTGGCAAAAAAAATAAAGATGGAAAACGAAAAAAAAATAAAGCTATTCCTGGTTGATGATGATGCCCTGTATTTAAAAAAACTGGAGATCGAATTTCTGAAGCATTCAGATTATGCCACAGAAACATTTGCCACCGGCGAACTTTGTATTGCGCATTTGGCGGAAAAGCCGGATGTGATCATCCTGGATTATGCTTTGAACAGTGTTGATAAAAATGCCATGAACGGAATTGATACGCTCGATAAAATAAAGGCATTCGACCCCGAAATCCCGGTCGTGATACTCTCTGCACAGGATAAAATTGAAATCGCTGTAAGCTGTATGCACCATAAAGCAATTGATTATGTGGTAAAAAGTGAGACCGCTTTTTTACGCCTGCTGAAAATAATCCCTGCTATCTTTCAATATAAACAGACTGAAAAGGAACTGCACTGGTATATGGACAGAATGTAAGTGTGAGTCGGG
>CAZBIK010000399.1:0-2842 GCA_964491955.1 uncultured Ferruginibacter sp. | reverse complement strand
AAAATTCCGGGGAATGCCCGGATATAATGTATTAAAGCTACTCTGTTATTTTACGTACACATCATGCCACCACCAATAATTACCGGGAGTTCCAGCAACACGGAAATACAATACCATACTATCACTATCCAGGTATTTGATACGGTATTGGGGGCCGGTATATGGCGTGGTATAAGGAGTAATAGTAACAAAATCATCATTCGTATAAAATTCACCACGCATTTTTAAATATCGAACCGATTCATTCATGCTTACATGTCCACCTTCCCCCCATCCGTACATGGGCAAGGTCCTGGATTCCGATCGCCACCATTTATAGGTAGAATCAGCATTAATTTCAAAATAAGAGAAGGGATCATAACGGCCACTATACAGGCTATCTATAACAACGGTTGTATCGGCCTGGGTGGTGACCAATCTATAATCATACATATACTTCCACCTGCCCGTTATGCTGTCAAAAGCAGAAGCAATTATTTGATTGTTAACCGGTGAAACTTCTTTCTGGCAACTTAAAATGAGGGAGGAGAAAAGAATAAAAATAATTATGCGCATATCATTTTTTCGGTTAGACACTGCAATTGGATCAGATGCTGCCTCAAATATAAAATTAGTGCAATAAATTACCAATCATACTTATTACCAACACCCCTGAAATACTGTAAAGTAAAGCGGTTATGAAAACAACGGTAAAATACATTATTGCATTTTTACCACTATCGTTCGGTTTAAACTTATGTAATAAATACCTGTTAAAAAAGTAAAACGGAAATGCCATTAAAACTACAATACCAATAATATCCAGGTGAGCAATTATCAACATAAAGAACAAATGAGCAGGATCAATTACCCACCATCTCCCTCGCATTCTGCAATGCCGCAGCAGTAGGCTTTTCGCCGCTCAGCATTTGTGCAATGGCGGTAATGCGTTCGTCATTGTTCAGCAGTCGGATGGAAGTAACAATCTTATCTTTATCAATGGCTTTGTAAACATAATAATGGGCGTCGGCCTTTGCCGCGATCTGCGGCTGGTGCGTGATGGAGATCAACTGGTGCGCAGCAGAAAGTTCTTTCATGATATTACCTACCTGCCGGGCCGCTTCCCCGCTGATGCCGGTATCGATCTCATCAAATATCAGGGTGGGCAACTGCAGTTTTTTTGCCACCAGCGATTTGATGCAAAGCATCAGCCGGCTCAACTCGCCACCGCTCGCCACTTTGCGCAAGGGTTCATAACGATCAGTTTTGTCGGCCTGGACCACAGGCAGGTTGGCATTAAATAAAAATTCGATCCGGTCAATTCCCTGTTCACTTAAAGCATCCAGTGGAAGCGCCGTTGCCATGAACCGGGCATTGGGCATGCCGATCCTGGCCAGCAACCCGTTCACATTTTCTGATAATGGTTTGATGGCTTTTTTGCGGTTGGCAGATATTTTTTTAGCTGCCTCTTCGCATTGACCGAGCAGGGCAGCAGTTTCCTTTTCTTTTTGGAGTATGGCTTCGCTTATATTTAAAACCTGGTCCAGTTTTTCCTGCAGTGCATTTTTTATGGCCAGCAGTTCGTTGGTAGTGGTTACCTGGTGTTTCTTTTGCAGTTTGTAGCCCATCGATATGCGGTCGCTCACCAGTTGAATGCGTTCGGCACTGTAGTGCACACTGTTGTTGATATGCTCCAGTTCATCTGCAATATCGGCCAGTTCCAATTGGGTACTTTGTAATCTTTTTACCAGTTCTGCAATGCCTGCATGGTATTTTTCCAGTGCATGTAATTTATTGACCAGCGATTTCAACTGCTGCACAATTGGCTCTTCACTTTCTTTTAAAGGGAAACACACAGCAGCCAATTCCTGCTTTATGTTTTCGGCATTGCCCAGTAATTTTAGCTCAGCATCCAGTTCTTCCAGTTCATTTTCGGCAAATCCGGCTTCTTCCAGTTCGTCAAACAAAAACCGGTTATAATCCAATGCTGCATTGGCCGCCACCTGTTGTGACTGCAGTTCGGCCAATGCTGCTTTTGACTTTTTGTATTGATGAAATACATCCTGGTATTGTTGGAGCAAATCCCCATTCCCGGCAAGGGCATCCAGCACTTCCTGCTGAAAATCAGACGAACCCAGTTCCTGTGTGTCAAACTGCTGGTGCAGGTCAACCAGCAATGTACTGAGTGTTTTAAGCTGGCTGAGATTAACAGGTGTATCATTGATGAACGCCCTCGATTTTCCATTGGCAGCGATCTCCCGCCTGATGATCAGCAGTTCTTCGGCATCCAGTTCGTTCTCTTTTAAAAAATCACGGATGGCTTCTTTATTCATGGCCTTAAATGTTCCTTCCACAACCGCTTTCCGGTCTTTATCCTGCAATACTGTACTATCGGCCCTTTCGCCCAGTATCAAACTTAAAGCGCCCATGACAATACTTTTACCGGCACCTGTTTCACCGGTTATGATGTTCAGCTTATCCGAAAAATCAATTTCCAGTTCATTGATGATGGCGTAGTTCTGTATGTTGAGTTTTTGAAGCATAAAACCTTTTAACCGTTGGCAAATTACAAATTAAGTAATCGCCTTACAAACTAATTTGTAAAGGGTTTAGTTATGAAGTAGTTTTTTCTCAGCTTCGCTGAGAAAAATGTTTACTTAATTATCATTTATTTTTTTTACAAATAAAAAGAGCCTACAAATATGTAAGCTCTTCCAGTATCTTTTATCCGGTATCTTGTATCCAGTATCCTGCATCAGGCCTCCGTTCCTACTTCACCACCACCGAATCATTCAGGTCGGCATCCACCAAAATACGCCCGCAGTTCTCACAAACCATGATCTTCTTGCGCAATTTGATCTCA
>CAZBIK010000398.1:0-2858 GCA_964491955.1 uncultured Ferruginibacter sp. | reverse complement strand
AATAATTTCCAGCGACAGTTTCCCCATGTATGCGCTGTTTATTGATCTTGACCCATCGCAGGTGGATATCAATGTGCATCCCACGAAACAGGAGATAAAGTTTGAGGATGAAAAGATCGTGTATGCGTTTGTGCAAAGTGCCGTAAAGCATGCACTGGCCCAGTTCAGCATTACACCAACACTGGATTTTGAACTGGATGCTTCCATTCAAAGCCTGGATGCGGTATCCAAGCCATTTACTGATGAAAATAAGTCAGCTGCTTCTTCGTCATCATTATACAATACATTCACAAAAAAACACCAGTCGCATTTTATAGAAAGTAAAAGTGAACTGAAGCATTGGAAAGATTTTTATGAACCAGCCGGAAAGTTGACCGTTGACCGAAGGCCGATGGCCGATGGAGAGACTACAAATGCTGGCGAACTGCATACGAACAACGGCCAACGGTCAACGACAGAAAATCTTTTTCAACTGCATAACAGTTTTATCGTTGTGCAAACCAACCGGGGCTACTACCTGGTGCACCAGCAAAATGCACATGAACGTATCTTGTACGAGCGTTTTGCCCTTGCTGTTGAAGGAAAGCCCATTGCCACGCAGCAGAGTTTGTTTCCTGTTACCATCGAATTGAATGCTGCTGATGCTGTTTTGCTGAAAGAGTTATTGCCGGACATGAATCATTTGGGATACCTGCTGGAACCCTTTGGCAACAATACTTTTGTGATACAGGGAACACCGGCGGATGTGAACACGGGTAACGAAAAAACGGCTATTGAAAAAATGCTGGAGCAATACAAACACTTCAGCAATGACCTGAAATTCAGCAAACGTGAAAAACTTTTGCGTTCGCTGGCCTTGCAGCAATCTGTGAAAGCCGGTACCGCATTAACAGATAAAGAAATGAAAGTACTGGTTGAAGAACTGTTTAACTGCAGTGTGCCAAACAGTACTGCTAACGGTAAACCAACCTATCTTGAATTTAAAAAGGAGGAATTGGATAAGATGTTCGGGAGGTAGAATACATAACTTTATAAAATCGGTCAGCCTGATCCTTACTGTCAGTTAGGCTAGCAGGAGGTTGATTGGTATCATCAATATAACCCGGCTTCGACTCGCCTCTGCATAGCCGCTACGGTCACTTGCGCCATAGCTTCAGCGACGGGGCACAGAGCAAGGCAGGCTCAGCCTGACATTTCTTTTACCAATAATAAAAAAGCCTGCAACATTGCTGTTACAGGCCTTTGCTTTAAAAATCCCTATCATTACAATTTTTGAAAATTGGCATGGCATACCCTGTTTCCATAGATTAATTTTATGGTGTATTGACCTGCCGGCAGGTTGTGAACATTTAAAGTAACCAGGTTATTACCCGCAACTCCCTGTTGCGTCCTGGACAATACCAGCACATTCAAACTGTTGTATACATATGCATGGATCATTTCCGGCTGTGTTAAATACACATTTACATTCACTGTTGTTGAAGCCGGGTTGGGGAAAGCCTGCAACAGGCAGGCATTGGTAACCTGTTCGATCCGGATATAATTACAGTATTCCTTCACACAGCCGCCCAATAAAGTGGCTCTCAGGCAAACACGGTAATAACCGGTATCCTGGAATGTATACACCGGGTTATTCTGGTGCAGGATCACCGGGGGCAATGTAATTGTGCCGTTGAGCCTGCTGATGGTCCATACCTGGTCCAGTATCGGTAAAGTGGCATTCGCATAAAAATGAACCTTGTTGGGCATCTGGGGGTTGCGCTGGTATGTGTACCAGGCATGTGCCGTATCACAGTTTACCTGCGGCAGTACCCTGATCTCCTTGCAGGTGGTTGATGCACAGTTTGGCCCACGCCATACCGTTAGGCATGCCGTATAAACACCTGGTTGTGCATAGCGGTGTATGGCAACAGGGTCCTGGCTTCCGGTACCGTCACCAAAGGTCCAGGTATATTGCAGGGTTGGATTTATATAATCTGCAGTGAATTTAAATTTCTGGTTATCATTGTTGAAGCGTTCATAATGATATTTTGAAAGCTGTGTACATGGCGGTATGGGATGCGGAATATAAACGGTATCGCAAAATTCCCTAACACAATTTGAAGTTGGACTGGGGTAGATCCGCAGGCAAACCCTGTACCTGCCGGGCTGTGCATATTCATGTATGGCATTCCAGGATGTGGCAGAACTGCCGTCACCAAAGTTCCACACCGCAATGGCAGCAGCTGTTGGCGGCGTACTCAAATTGGTAAAATATACTTTTCTCTGGTTGGCAGAATCTAAACGCCAGCTAAAGTTAACATTGAAATTACATGGAGATGGTACAACAATGGTATTGCATTTTTCCCGCACACAGCCTGCCGGGGTTGTGGCATTGTTGCTTTTCTTAACCCTTAAACAAACCGTATAATTTCCTGCGCTTGTATAATTATGAGTCGGGGCCGCAACATTCGGATCGCTTTGTACGCCGCTGAGTGAAGTGCCGTCGCCAAAGGTCCATCTTAACGAATCCGTTGGATGAATGGGTGTGCTGGTGTTGGTGAATTTGACCCGCAGCGGATGATTTGGATCCGGTTGCGAAGTGAAATTGACCACCAGGTTGCACAGTACAGGGATTACAATGGTATTGCATTTTTCCCGCACACATCCTGTATTCGTTGTGGTATTGCTGTTTTTCTTCACCCTTAGGCAAACTGTATAAGTACCAGCATTGGTATAGTTGTGTGTTGGTGCTGCAATATTCGGATCGCTTTGCACACCACTTAGTGAAGTACCGTCGCCAAAGGTCCATCTTAACGAATCGGTTGGATGAATGGGTGTGCTGGTGTTGGTGAATTTGACCCGCAGCGGATGATTTG
>CAZBIK010000397.1:0-2865 GCA_964491955.1 uncultured Ferruginibacter sp. | reverse complement strand
GGGGTGTGGGGCATTTGTGAAAAACAAACTGTTCTATTTTATCAACGTAGACCTGCAGCGCGATATTCGCCCCCAGCCATTTGATTTCAATAGTTATGCCGGTAATACCAAGGATTTGACTATCCTGAATAACCTGGCCAATACCCTGCGTACCAATTATGGTTATGAACCAGGCGGTTTCCTCGATAATACAGAAGAAGTAAAAGCCGACAGGATTGCTGCCCGTATCGACTGGAACATCAATACCACCCATAAACTTACCCTTAAGTACAGTGAAATGGTGGGAGATGATGACAGGCTGATGTCGAACAGTGTACCAAACGGAGGCCAGAGTGGCGGACCGAATACCTGGACAACCAATCCCCGTTTTGGAACAAATGCAATGTCATTTGAAAATTCGCAATACAGTTTCAGGGATGTAGTAAGATCAGCTGCCATTGAATTGAACAGTAACTGGAATGGTAAGTTTTCCAACCAGTTCATTGCAACCGGTACCAAGATCCGCACAACCCGGTCAACACCCGGTGGTGTTTTTCCTTTCATTGACATCATGGGCGACCCCACCAAAAGCGGTGTGGCTGCAACCTATGCCGGAGGTGCAAAGCAAAATTATATGAGTGCCGGCATGGAGAATTTCTCCAATAACAACGATGTTAAAAATGACGTTTTCAACATCACCAATAATTTCAATTATTACAGGGGCAAACATACCTTTACCCTGGGCGGAACTTACGAATACCAGTATGTAGGCAATATGTTCATGCCCGGATCCCAGAGTTATTATGCTTTTGGTTCCCTGCAGGAATTCATGACACCGGGCGCCAACCCGATCGGTTATACCTATACCTTCTCCAGAATACCGGGTAAGGAAAAAGTAGATTCAGCAGAAATGAAAGTAGGACAGTTGGGCATTTATGCACAGGATGAGATCAACATCAATTCCAGGGTGAAACTGATCCTGGGTTTACGTGTTGATAAGCCGATCTACCCGACACAACCTCTGGAAAACCCAGCCATTACAGCTTTAACTTTCCCCGACAGGTACGGTAAACCTACCAATTATTCAACCGGCATGTGGCCCAAATCCAGGATGTACTATTCACCAAGGATCAATGTTCGCTGGGATATGAACGGCGATAAAAGCATGATCATCCGTGCGGGTACAGGTGTATTTACCGGAAGGATACCATTTGTATATTTAACCAACATGCCGACAAACAGCGGTATGTACCAGGTGAGTGTTGTGGCAAATGCTGCCCAACTGGCCCAGATCACATTTAACCCCAATCCTGCAGCATACCAGTCGTTGTTTACTGTTGGCGCACCCGCCCCCAATTCGGCCGGTTTTGTTTTAATAGATAAAAACTACAAATTCCCGCAGGTTTGGAGAACCAACCTGGGCTTTGACAAGCGTTTTGCCCATACCTGGACACTGACCATGGATGCCCTTTATACCAAGGACCTGAATGCAACGGTTATGCGCAATGCAAATGAAGCCATACCGACCGGTACCGTAAACCTGGGTGGTTCAACAAGGCCAAGTTTTGTGAACAATTCATCAGCAACCCGCAGGTTGTACAGTGCATATGCCAATGCGATCGTACTGGAAAACAACAATGCAGGTGGTTCATTCTCTGTAACAGCACAGGTTTCCAAATCATTTACCAAAGGATTTTATGCATCATTGGCCTATACCTACAGCGCTGCCATGGATGTAACAGCCAACCCGGGTTCTACTGCTTCATCTACCTGGGGTTTTAACAACACATCCGGTACACAAAATACCAGGGAATTATCTTATTCATCGTTTGCTACACCAAGCCGCTTACTGGGAACCTTTTCATACCGTAAAGAATTCCTGAAACACCTGGGTACCACCATATCTCTCTTTTATGAAGGCGCACAGCAGGGCCGTTTCAGTTATATTTATGGCGCCGCTGGCGGAACAGCCCCAAGCGGTTTCTCAAACAGTGCGGATATCAATTATGACGGAAACAGTTCTGACCTGATGTACATTCCGAAAGATCCGTCAGAGATCACTTTTACCCCATTAACTGTTGGATCCGGCGCTACAGCTGTTACCTATACTGCACAGCAGCAAAAGGATGCATTCTTTGCCTTTATTGAACAGGATAAATACCTGAGAAAAGCAAAAGGAACGGTAGCAGAAAGAAACGGAGCCGTTATTCCTTTTTACCACAGGCTGGATGTAAGGTTTTTACAGGATATATTCACCAATATCGGTTCCCGCAGGGCTACACTCCAGTTCAGCGCTGATTGTACCAACTTCCTGAACTTACTCAACAGGGACTGGGGTTTACGTGATTTCTTTGTAGTTGGAAACCCGTTGAGGGCAACGAAAAATGCAACTACCGGTGAAGTAAGGTACCAACTGGCTACCTACACGCCAACGGGAACTACTACTCCCATTTTAGTTGACAGGACTTTTATTAAGAGTAATTCTACAGCAAGTACCTGGGCACTGCAACTGGGTTTACGTTTGATATTTTAATAAAACTTTTTTACATAACGAGGGGCTGTCAGCAATTGACAGCCCCTCGTTTATTTAATGACCGGGTTGTGTTCAATAAAAAACCCGTACAATTTAGAAATTACCCACACAACGATATCCCTGCCGTAAATACCAATCATTATGATTATCAGTACCAGGGCAAACCAGTATGCGGTCATACGAATTTTTAGCCTGCTGATCATAGTGAAACATTATTTTTGATTTTACCTGCTCAATTCCCATGTCGTTTTTACCCGGCTTTGTGCTGTCTTTATGGTTTTAATCATTGTTTTATGTATCCATGTATACCAATCATTAAGTTCCCCATTTGCCTGTTAAGTGGTATGCCATTT
>CAZBIK010000396.1:0-2868 GCA_964491955.1 uncultured Ferruginibacter sp. | reverse complement strand
TTACTTGCGGAGCCATCCCGGAAGGAACAATCGCCTAGGAATGATTCGGCGACGAAAAAGGTTCGGTTAGCGGTGCTGTTGACAGCCGCAAGGGTTATTTCGAGCAAGCTAACGGCGGTACGATCTTCCTGGATGAGATCGGTGAATTGCCGCTGGGTACGCAGGCCCGTTTATTGCGTGTACTCGAAGCCGGTGAATACATCCGCGTAGGCAGCAGCAAAGTACAGAAAACGGATGTCCGGGTAATTGCTGCCACCAATAAGGAACTGATCGAATACACCCATACCAACAAGTTCAGGGAAGACCTGTACTACCGCTTAAACACGGTACCCATCAGGGTTCCGGCATTCAGGGAAAGAAAAGAGGATATCTACCTGCTGTTCAGGAAATTTGTAACTGATTTTTCCGACAGGTACAAAGGCACACCGGTACAACTGGATGAAGGGGCAAAGGATGTGCTGATCAATTACCCCTGGCCCGGCAATGTGCGTGAACTGAAGAATATTGCAGAACAGATATCGGTCCTGAGCCAGGATAAGATGGTGAATGCGGCTACCATGAAAAGTTTCCTGCCCGAACACAATTATTCGAGGTTGCCGGTACTGGCAGGTGGCAACGGCGCTTTAAGCCAGTCGGAATTTGCAAACGAAAGGGAGATCCTGTACAAACTTTTTTTCGACATGAAGAAAGATGTGAACGAACTGAAGAAAATGTTCTTCGACCTGTTGCAGAATCCAAATATTGCACAGCACGCACCGGTGTTCAATGACCAGTCATTCGCAGAACTGAATTCAAATGCACCCGGCCTGGCATCGCCAAAACCCGTATTCCTGCCGCATCATGGCGAAGGTATAGACCAGCATGAAGACGTTGAAGAATCTTTGAGTATTGTTGACAAGGAAAAAGAACTCATCATAAAAGCATTGAAGAAACATAAAGGTAAACGAAAGGATGCATCACTCGACCTGGGTATCAGTGAACGTACCCTGTACCGTAAATTAAAAGAATATGATATTGAAGAATAAAGCAATGGGCAATGGGCAATCGGCAATGGGCAATCAGCAAATATCCGGAAATAAAAAGTTTTTATTACCGATCTGCATATTGCTTATTGCCATATTTAATTTCGCCACCTGCAAATACGGATTCAAAGACATTGGCGGGTTACCCACCGAAGTAAAAACATTCAGGGTAAATTATTTTGAGAATAAAGCTGAATATAAAAATCCACAGTTAAGCCCGCAGATCACCGAAAAACTGAAACAAAAGATCATTGGTACCACCCGGCTGCGCCAAAGCAATGATGATGACGCCCATTACGATATCAGCGGATATGTTTCGCAATATTTTACCAGTTCAACCGGTATCACCGGAACCAGCACAAGCCTGAACCGGCTCACAGCAACCTTTCACCTGGTTTTTAAAAATACACTGGATGAGACCAAAAATTTTGAAGCCGATGTTACATACAGTATCGACTTTGATGCCAACCTGAGCCTGTCGCAGGTAGAGCAATCAAAAGGCGATGAAATTTCCAGGAACCTCACCGATGCCATTTTTAATAAGATTTTTTCGAATTGGTAATGCGGATTAGATTTGTACTATGCCAGACAACAACCCCATTTTTGAAACCCTGTTCAGCAGGAAATATACAGGCCCTGAGCATGTTGATCAATTGAAAGACATTGTTGCACAGCATCCGTATTTTTCCCCGGCACAGTTTTTCCTTTTACAAAAAACGGAACCCGGCACGCCAGGCTATGAAACACAGTTGATAAAAACCAACCTGTTGTTCAATAACCCGCATTGGCTGCATTTCCAGTTACAGCAAACAGGAACTGCGGCCGGGACTGAAAAAATATTTATTCCGGCAGAAACTGCTGCTTTGAGCCATGATGCCGAACCGGTGTTTGAAATGATTGATGAAATGGCTGGCTTAACGGAACCGGTAACAGAACCTGAACCGGTCTTTGAAATGCCGGATGAAACAATAGCCACAACGGATCCGGTGCTGGAAAACGAAACAGTTATTGAAATACAAGATGAAAAAGTTGCCGTACCGGAATCCATGTCAGATTACGATCAGGCTATTGAAATGCCCAATGAAACGGAAGCCATTCCTGATCCAGTAATGGAATCCGAAACGGATATTGAAAAGGTGGATGAAGAAGTTGCTATACCGGGATCAGTAATAGAAACCGAACCGGTTATTGAAATGCCCGATGATACGGAAGCCATTCCTGAATCAGTGATGGAATCCGAAATTGCGCCCATGAAAATAGAATTGAAAATGCCGGTTGAAAAGACAAACACAGGAGATGAAATGCTTTTTGAGCCCATGCACATGGTGGATTATTTTGCTTCCCAGGGCATTAAACTGAGCGATGAGGTTCAAATGGCCGATAAACTGGGGAAACAGCTGAAAAGCTTTACCGAATGGCTCAAGACCATGAAGAAGATCCATGTGGAGCAGGCCGTTGAAACAACCCCAGAAACCAATGACAGCATTCAAATACTCGCCGAAGGCAGCAATACAGAAACAGAGGTTTTAACCGAATCCATGGCCGAAGTATTTATAAAACAGGGTAAACTGGGCAAAGCCTGGGAAGTATATCAAAAATTAAGTTTGCTCAATCCTGCCAAAAGCGCTTACTTTGCAGCCAAATTAGAAAATTTAAAAGGAGAATAATATGTTAGTTTTATTTGGAATATTGGTGATCATTGCCTCAGTGATATTGGGTTTGATCGTATTGATACAAAACCCCAAGGGGGGCGGATTATCCAGCAGTTTTGGCGGATTTGGCAACCAGATCATGGGTGTTAAACAAACCACTGATGTACTTGAAAAAGGAACCTGGTTATTTGCAG
>CAZBIK010000395.1:0-2870 GCA_964491955.1 uncultured Ferruginibacter sp. | reverse complement strand
GTATGCGATATCAACATACATGACGGGTTATGGCTGGCTGGCCACTGCTGTAACAGTTGCCATACTTGCAGGATTTTCTTCCGTGATACTGGTAATGCTTATGGGACAAAGCCGTATATTTTATACCATGAGCAATGATGGACTGATACCAAAAGCATTCGGTGTACTGCATCCCAAATACAGAACACCGTATAAGGCCAACTGGATCTTATTTATTTTTGTAGGCCTGTTTGCAGCTTTCGTACCGGGCAATGTTGCCGGCGACCTGACCTCCTTCGGAACTTTGTTTGCCTTTGTGCTGGTAAGTGCCGGTGTTTGGATTCTAAGAGTAAAAGAACCCAATATCAAACGCCCGTTCAAAGCGCCTATTTACCCGGTAGTATCTTCATTGGGTGTACTTATATGCACTGCAATGATCGTTGGACTTGATGCACAAACATTAAAAGTGGCGTTTGCATGGATGGCGGTAGGCATAGTTGTTTACTTCCTGTACAGCAAGAACCACAGTAAACTCAGAAATCCGGGTAAATATTAGATTATCAGAATTGTATTTTATTAAAGCACCCTAAAAAGGGTGCTTTTTTTTTGAAGCAACCTTATTTTATACTGATCTCATCCGCAAAAATATGCGTATCCCCTCCTGCCCCCAAATGCCAGGCAGGAAGTTTGCCATATTGAATGGCCTTTACCCGGATATACCTGGTTGTTACAGTTGTAAACGATGCTGCTACCTTTTTCACCTGTGCGGTCTCATCTTCAATGGGTAAAAAGTTTTTACCGCCATACACAGGAACAAAATTTTTACCGTCATCCGATACTTCAATGACCAGTTCCTTTGGCATCACGATCCAGGCCCTGCTGTCCTGCAAAAAACCAATGGTCAATTCAGATACCGGGGTTGCCTTCTGCAGGTCGATCACCGCATCCAGGTCCGTTTTCTGGTATCCCTGCCAGTTACCCTTGCGCCAGTCAACACTGCCGTTGATGCCGTCGATCAACCCGTTTGGCCCGCCGCCATCATATTGCTGCTCATAGGGCGTATTCAGTTTGATCGTCCAGTTGTGCGGCATTTTTTTATAAACGGCTGTTGTAACAAAGCTTGTTTCTCCCTTCAGGTCAATGGCGATCGCCTTAATGGTTGTTGATTCTTTGATCGTAATGGGCGCAATATATTTTCTGGAAGCCTTTGTTGGTACTGTTCCATCCATAGTATAATAATATGCCACTCCTTTTTGTGCTGAGCTTATCTTAATTGTTTTTACTCCCTTGAATGAAATGGCGCCGCCATCGATCACCGGGTTTAATACAATTTTATGGCCTGTGATGGCAGTTGACGGAAATTCGGTCAGGCCGAATGTGGTAGGCTTATCTCCCATTTCAAATGACATGGTGCCGCCATTGCTGATATCCCCGTGAGTTAAATATGACAGGGAATGAGGTGTACCATTTAAAGAAGCAGACTGAATATAAAAATCAGCATTGCCTGCTTTATTCGATTTAACTGTAAATTTTTTCCCGTTCTCGAGGTTAATGGTTGCTGATGAAAACAATGGTGTTCCAATAATATAATCCGTTGTACCGGGTGTAACCGGGTAAAAACCCAAAGCACTCAGCACATACCAGGCGCTCATCTGCCCGCAATCCTCATTGCCTTCCAGCCCGTCGGGAGTATCCTTATACATTTCATGCATGATGCGGTTTACCATGGCCTGCGTTTTATGCGCTGCACCGGTAAAATTGTAGAGGTAGGCAATATGGTGACTGGGTTCATTGCCATGTGCATACTGCCCGATGAGCCCTGTGATATCACTCTGGTCGCGGCCGGTTGTTTGCGGATTGGCTGCAAAAAGCTGGTCAAGTTTATCCTCCATTTTTTTCCTGCCGCCGATCATCTCGATGTAACCATTGATATCCTGCGGTGTATAAAAAGAATACTGCCAGCTGTTGGCCTCGGTAAAATTATTATTCACTTCCCTGGGGTCAAATGGCGAAAGCCAGCTGCCGTTCTTGCGGGGACGCATAAAACCGGTCTGTACATCAAATATATTCTTATAAGCCTGTGCCCTTTTAATAAAGACCTTATGATCTTCCTCATTGCCCATTGCTTTTGCATACTGTGCAATACACCAGTCGTCGTAGGAATATTCCAGGGTTTTGCTAACACTTTCATGTTCATCATCCATTTCCAGCAAACCATGATCCATCAGTGCCGGTAACCCCAGGTGGTTCCAGGTGGCGCTTTTTTTCATGGCTTCCAGGGCCAGCGTGGTATCAAAACCCCTGATGCCTTTCATGTATGCATCCACAATGACCGGCACGCTGTGGTAACCTATCATACAATCGGTTTCGTTACTGCTGAGTTCCCAAACCGGAAGCCTGCCTCCCTGTTGATACTGAATTAAAAATGACTTTATATAATCGAGTGTGCGTTCCCGGTCGATGATGGTATACAACGGGTGTGCACCCCGGTAAGTATCCCAGAGTGAAAAAACAGAATAGTTGGTAAAACCCGCAGCGGTATGTATTTTATTATCCCTGCCGCGGTATTGCCCATCCACATCCTGGTTGATATTGGGTACGATGGCGGTATGATACAACGCGGTATAAAATGTACGCAGTTTCTTTTCATCGCCGCTTTCCACATCGATCCTGCCCAGTTCCCTGTTCCATATATTTTCAGCATCTGCCCTGGTTTTATCAAAGTCCCAGCCGGGTAATTCTTTGGCCAGGTTTTTTTGGGCGCCTTCGATACTCACTGCCGAAATGGCCACCTTGGCCATTATCGTTTCATTCTCAAATTCGAAAAAGGCCTTTATATTTTTTGCGTTTTTGATTTCCTTAATATCCGAAGGCAATAATATATCATTTTG
>CAZBIK010000394.1:0-2871 GCA_964491955.1 uncultured Ferruginibacter sp. | reverse complement strand
AGATGATCGTGCTGTAACCCACTTCCACACCTTTTACATCGGTGATGGCATTGTATTTTCCTGTAGTTCCATCAAAGGGGATCCCGATGTCTCTTGCACGGGGTTTTTGTGATGCAGCAACCAAATGGATCAGTACGAGGAAGATAAAAATTAAAATATTTTTCATTTGTTACAACTTGATTTTTTGGTTAAAAAAACGGAGAATTTATACCAATTATACATTAAATCTATCCTAATAAAACCTGTCAGGTTGAGCTTGTCGAAACCGGGGCCATTTGGAAAAGAGGCTCTTTTATTTGTGAATCCGCCTTCGACAAGCTCAGGCTGACAGTATAATTTTAATGTCAAATCGGTATTACTTTTTTATTCTTTGCAGATCCAGGTCCTGGAAATCAAAACTAAAATCAATATTTGGCGAAATGCCTTTCATTTTAATGGATTGTGCCTTGCCTGTCTCATCCAATGCAAACATGGCCAGGGCATCACAGTTCATTGCCTGGTATTCCCATTTTATGGCGAAGGTATTGGCGTTATAAAAAGCCATCGGCCCGTTTAATTTTGGCGAACGGGACGATTTGAACCATAATTGGTTGTCTTTCGAAAATACTTCCACTTTGCCAAACCATTTATCTTCATAGATGCCGATGTAGTCCTCATTTTTTACCGGTGTATTTTTTGCAGCTTCCACTTTTGCCCAAACCTTTTTGGTTACTTCATCACCTGTACTTCTTTGCTGGTTCATCCGGGCTACCGTTTTTTCTATCCATCCAAAATCGTCTAAACCTAAATAGCTGTCGGCAATGGTATTGGCAAGGGACGAAAAAAGCCCGCCACCGCCATTTTCAGTATTGGTTAAAATGACGATACCTAAGTTCAGATCAGGATACATCGTTACGATCGAAAGCATCCCGGGCAAACCACCCGTGTGTGATACTTTTAAATTCCCTTTCACATCTGATAATCCCCAACCTAAGCCATAACCGTTGAAATGGGAATTGTATCTCGGGTTCGGATTGGTTTCCAGGACTGTATGTAAGCGCCACATTTCGTTGTGGTTTTTTACAGAGAACAAAGATGTTTTCAGGTCAGTGCCATATTTACCTTTATTCAAACGCATGATCATCCATTTGCTCATATCCGCAACATTCGAATAAATGCCACCGGCAGCACTACCCATTCCTATATCGTATGCATCGATTGTTTTTATCGTTCCCGATTCAGAAGAGTGTGGTGACGCCATGTTGCTTTTGTCTTTCAGCAAGCTGCCAACAAAGCTGTTGTTCATTTGTAAAGGTTCAATGATCCGCTTCTGAACAAAAGCTTCGTAGCTCATGCCGCCGGCCCTGGCAATTACTTCTCCTGCCACTATATACAATAAATTATCGTAATCAAATTTTGTTCTGAAGGCTGAAACAGGTTTAAAATGCTGAAAGCTGGTAACAACATCCTTTATGGTAAAGTTTGAACCATCCGGGAAAAACATCAGGTCCCCTACACCTAAACCAAGACCGCTGCGATGCGTTAACAGGTCCTGGATGTTAAAATTCCCGGTTACATAATCGTTGTACATTTTAAACTCGGGAATATGATCTTTTACTTTATCTGTCCATTTAATTTTGCCTTCTTCTTCCAAAATAGCAAGTGCTGCCGTGGTAAATGCTTTGCTGTTGGAAGCAATCTGGAAATTGGTATTTTCATTGACGGGCTTTTTGGTATTGATATCTGCCACGCCATAACCTTTTGAATGGATCAGTTTCCCATCTTTCACAACGGCAAGGGATACGCCTGCCACCTTGAATTTTACCAGGGCATCTGCCACCAGTGAATCAATTTTTTTAGAGGATAACTGGGCAAAAGTTGTATTAAACAATAGCCCAAGAACGAGGATGAAGATTATTTTTTTCATTGCAGAATTTATTTTTGGTTTACAATTGATGTTCCTGCGAACTGCCCGGCGAATAAATTTATTTTTGTTTTCTTCCAAAATGATCCAGGATAGTATTCTTTTTCAGTGACCCCGTTATCTTATTTTTTCAAATGCTGTTTTCACGCCATAGTTGATCAGCCAGGCTTTTGTAATTTTTTTATGAGTAGCATCCATTTCAAATTCTATCTGCCGGTCGCTGCCATCGGTATAAAAAAGTTTTGTAGGTGATTCAGGTTTCAGTTCGATCTTATACCCGTTAGGACTAACCCTGAAAAGTTTGTTGCCAATGCGTTCAATGCTTATTTCATTGGTTGCTTTATATTTTCCAACAAATTGCTGAAGGGTTATTGTATCCATGGTTATTTCCTTGTGTTGATAGGGCATTACCACGGGCTTGCAGTTCAAAATATGTTGTATGGCAGAGCTGATGGGCGGCGAAGGGGATGAGTTGTTCGACAACACGATTATGGTTTGGTCCTTATCCACATTCCTTGCCAGGAAGGTTGTATAGCCCGGCCATCCGCCGGAGTGTGAGATCACATAACCAAGGTCGGTCTTTTCCATAAACACCCCGAAACCATAATAGGATTTCTTTACGGTATCAACCAGGGCTTGTTCTTTCAGCATTTCCTGCTGGGTTGCTTCACTGAGCAGGGTATGGTCTTTAACAGCCCTGTCCCATTTCAGCAGGTCCGCAGTTGTTGAATTTACCACCCCGTCACCCTGTATGCCGTCTAAATAGATCACAAAATTCAGGTCCGGCACACTATCGGGCAAAAGGTGTTTTTTCAAACTGTCGTTGTACACAAAACCATAGGCATAATTGGCAATGGTATCTTTTAATGAACGGCGGGTATTATAGATACGGGTATGGTTCATTTGCAATGGTTTAAAAATATTGGTAGCTAAAAACCCGGTGAAACTTTGTCCCGAAATCTTTTCCC
>CAZBIK010000393.1:0-2888 GCA_964491955.1 uncultured Ferruginibacter sp. | reverse complement strand
AAACCATTGCGGTTTTACAGGTAGATGAGGCAGAGATCGAAGCAGAACTGGAAGAGATCAGGCGGAATGCCGAAACCATGCAGCAGATAAGCGTACAGAACAAACCCCATATCATTTTTGAAACGGAAGAAGATATCCCTACGCTAACCCATCAAAAACAACAGATACCACATCCCAAACAGGTTGCCAGGGAGATCAATGATTCTGCTGCACCAATTACCACTTCCCTGAATGAAAAACTGAAACAGTCCAAAATAGACCTGGGCGACACCTTAACAGAAGTACCCATCCGTGACCTGCGCAAAGCGATCGGCGTTAATGACCGCTTTGTATTTATCAATGAATTATTCCGCGGCGATGAAGCTGCCTATGAAAGAAGTATCAAAACCATCAACAGTTTTTCCATTTTTGCCGAGGCTGAATACTGGATCCAGCGTGAATTAAAAGTGAAGAACGGCTGGGATTCCGGACATGAACTGGTTAACCAGTTTTATCAGCTGGTTAAAAGGCGTTTTTCCTGAATAAACTGCATGATCGCCCTGGTAGCACCCCCGTTTTTCAACACAAACTGCCTGGCCACATCACCGGTTTTCTTTCTTTCGGCATCATCTGTCATTAATTTATGTAAAACCTTTTCAAGAGATACCGGGCCATCGATACTAACAGCGCCCCCTGCACGCAACAGTTCAACGGCTTCATTGAATTTTTCATACTCGGGCCCAAAAACAACGGGTTTGCCGTACACTGCCGCTTCCAGTACATTGTGTACCCCGTCGGCCCCAAATCCTCCACCAACATAGGTTACAGCAGCATAATTATATAACCGCGACAGCATGCCCATATTATCGATGATGAGTACATGAGGTAATGTATAATGTTTGTTTATCGTTGATCGTTGGTCGTTGGTCGTTGTCCGTTGTTCGCACTGCATCAGGGAAGCATTTTCTATTCCTTCCATTTTTTCCAGTTCAGAATAAAAGACAGAATCCGTGAATGCAGCTTTTACACCGGCCAGCCTGGCGGCACTGATCTCATGCGGGGCAATGATGAATTTTACCTGCGGGTTTACTTTTACAAAATGGAGCAATTCTATTTCATCCTCATCCCAGGTGCTGCCGGCCACAATGGCCGGGCTGTTACCGCAAAATGTGTTAATGCCGGGAACATCCTTAAAATTTGCTGCAATTTCCAGCACCCGGTCAAACCTCGTATCTCCATTAACCTGTACATTATCCCTGAATCCCAATGACTCCAGTAATTGTTTTGAAGCGGTATTCTGAACAAAAAAATGCGTGAAGGTTTCCAGCATTTTTTTCCAGATGCCTCCATACCATTTAAAGAAGGGCTGGCCCGGCCTGAAAATGCCGGAAACCAGGATCAATGGTATTTTCCTTTGTTTTAATTCCGACAGGTAATAAAACCAGTATTCATATTTTACCCAAAGCACCAGGGATGGATCTATTGCATCTAAAAACTTTCCGGCGTTTTCCCGGGAATCCATGGGCAGGTAATAAATATGATCGGCCCCTGCGTAGTCCTTCATCACTTCATATCCGCTGGGAGAAAAAAAAGTAAGTACGATCTTTATTTTTCCTGCTGAACCTGTTGAAGCATAGCTTTTCAATTCCTCCAGCAGTGGCCTGCCCTGCTCAAATTCGCCCAGGCTGGCACAATGCATCCAGATGGTTTTAAAGTTGGTCGTTGATCGTTGGTTGTTGGCCGTTGGCTGTTGGCTGTTGATCGTTGCGAAGATATTCCTGCGGCCGGTAAGCCATTTTTTAGCTTTGGGATTCCATACCGATGAAACCCTTATTCCAATTGAATACAGGACCAGGAAAAGATTATATAAGAATTTGCTTACCATGAAGTTTGCAACAAAACTAACCGCAATTTTTTAATTGATGTTCATCACCCGCCAAATTCTTCTTTATACCTGCAATCCTTATCTTTGCCACGCTAAAAATACCAGATATGAGGCCTTTACAGATGGTTGATACCAAAACCCAGTATTTTAAAATAAAAACGGAAGTAGATGCTGCTGTTTTGGAAGTGATGGAAAGTTCCATGTTCATTGGCGGAAAAGTGGTGAATGAATTTGCAGATAACCTGGCCAGGTACCATGGCAGCAAACATTGCATTCCCTGTGCCAATGGAACCGATGCTTTGCAGATCGCCATGATGGCGCTTGGCCTGCAGCCCGGCGATGAAGTGATCACCCCGTCCTTTACTTATATTGCAACCGTAGAAGTGGCTGCCCTGCTCCATATAAAACCAATTTTTGCAGAAGTGAACCAGCAAACATTTTGTATTGACCCTGATGCAATTGAAAAAGCCATTACACCCAAAACAAAAGCCATCATACCGGTTCATTTATATGGCCATGCCGCCAATATGGAAAAGATAATGGCCATTGCAGCAAAGCATCGTTTATTTGTTATTGAAGACAATGCACAGGCCATTGGCTGCGATTACACGTTTAGTGATGGTACGGTAAAAAAGACCGGAACGATCGGCCATATCGGCTGCACTTCTTTTTACCCTTCCAAGAACCTGGGCGCTTTTGGTGATGGCGGCGCCATGTTTACCGATGATGATGAACTGGCTGCCAGGCTGAGAATGATCGCCTCGCACGGGCAAAGCAAACGGTATTACCATGATGTGGTTGGCTGTAATTCCCGGCTGGACGCGATACAGGCTGCCATCTTAAACATTAAACTGAAACACCTGGATGAATATATTACCGCAAGAAGGAAAGCAGCTGATTTTTATGACCGTGCTTTTGCAGATAATAAATCCATAACTGTTCCGTTTAGAGATGTCAACAACAAACACGTATTTCATCAATACACTTTACTGCTGGAAGGGGTTGACCGCGATGGCCTGAACAA
>CAZBIK010000392.1:0-2896 GCA_964491955.1 uncultured Ferruginibacter sp. | reverse complement strand
AGCCTGGGTCTGAAAAAAGCAGCCGCCCTGGATGCCGATATTCTGCTGGGTACCGATCCGGATGCAGATCGCGTAGCCATTGGCGTTAAAAATAAAAAAGGGGATTGGGTTTTACTGAACGGGAACCAGACTGCGGTCCTTGCTTTTAATTATATGATAGAGGCACGCAGGGCAAAAGGCATTGCCCAGCCCAATGATATGGTGATCAAGACCATTGTTACCACCGGCATGATCGATGTGATCGCAAAGGCAAACGGGGTAAGCTGTTACAATGTGCTTACCGGTTTTAAATGGATCGCAAAACTGATAAAAGATAAGGAGCCTGCAGAAAATTATATCATCGGCGGTGAAGAAAGTTTTGGTTTGATGATCGGTGACCGCATCAGGGACAAGGACGGCATCAGCGCTGTGGCCCTGAGTTGTGAAATGGCTGCCTATGAAAAGAACAAGGGCCGTACCTTGTATGATAAAATGATAGACCTGTATGTGCAGTATGGTTTGTATAAGGAAAACCTGGTGAGCATCACCAAAAAAGGCATGAACGGCGCCAAAGAAATTGCAGCCATGATGGAAGGATACCGCAATAATCCGCCGTCTGTTATTGATGGGGTGGCTGTAGCGGAACTGCTGGATTATGAATTACAAATCGGAAAGAATATTGGCAATGGCGAAACTTGGGCCATAGACCTTCCCAAAAGCAATGTACTGCAGTTTGTACTGGCCGATGGCACCATCATTTCGGCACGCCCCAGTGGTACCGAGCCCAAGATAAAATTTTATTTCAGCGTGAATGCAAAACTGGAAAATGCAGCATCATTTGAATCGGCAGAAAGATCACTGGATGATAAGATCAGGCGGATCATTGACGAGATGGGTTTAAAATAATTTCCGTTTTTTAATTCTTAATAAACCACCGGCAGTTACTTAATAACCGCCGGCGGGGCATATAGCCCCCTTCGTGGTTTAATAATAATCATATTTATTCTGAACGAAAGGTATTACATTGGTACCTGTTCAGCTTTCAAAACTGTTTTATGAAAAAGCTCTGCCTGTTGTTACTGTTATTTTCTGCCCGGCAGTTGATTGCGCAGCCGGCAACAGTAAACCTGCAGCATAAAACGATCACCCTCAAACGTTTTCTCGATCAAAACCATTACCTGCCGGTACAATGGAACGACAGCACATCTGCCATTCTGTATCATAAATGGATCGAAAAACTGGATGATGAAAAAATATTTTTCACGCAGGCAGAGATCGCCGTTCTGGAAACCTACAGAACCAAACTGGATAATGAACTGTTGGGCAATGGCTGGGATTTTTTTAATGCATCCACTGCATTGTACCAGGTTTGTATAAAAAGGGCAGACAGCATACTGAAAGTTTTACTGGCAACTCCTTTTGATTTTTCAAAGCCCGACCAGGTCAACTGGCCATTTACAGGCTATGCAAAGAACAGGAATGAGCTTGTTCAGCGCTGGCAGCAGTTTTTAAAATGGCGGGTGCTTGAAAATATGGCCGATAAATTATCAGATGCCGGTAAACCGGTCAGTGAAACAATACCGGCTGATTTTGCTCAACTGGAAAAAGCCGCCCGCGAAAAAGCAATGAAACAGGAAGGGGCATTCATCGATGCATTGATCAAAACACCGGGATCTTTTAAGGCAGAACTGGAGAACGATTACCTGAATACCATTGCCTGGTGTTATGATCCGCATACCGGCTACATGGATTTCAGGGCGAAAAAAGAATTTGAGACCGTGATGAGTGCTTCGGAATACAGTGCAGGTTTTGAACTGGAAGAAAATGAAAAGGGCAACCTGGCCATCAGCTTTTTACAGCCCGGAGGCAGCGCATGGCGAAGCGGGCAGTTGCATACCGGCGATGTGCTGGTAAGGATTAAAAGCGAAGGCATTGAAAAGGATGTTGCTGAAATGGATGGCGATGAACTGGATAACCTGCTCGGCGGCACCGTCATGGGGGAACTGGAACTGACCGTAAAAACGACAGCAGGTGAAATTAAAACAGTTAAGCTGCGCAAAGAAAAGATCGATAGTGAAGAAAGCATTGTAAAAAGTTATGTATTGCAGGGCAAAAAAAATATCGGGTATATAAACCTGCCCGGCTTTTACACCCGTGAAGATGAATCGGGTACTGGCGAAGCTGAAGTAAATTACGATGGCTGTGCCAATGATATCAGCAAGGAAATTGTAAAACTTCGTAAAGACAGTATTGCCGGCCTGATACTCGACCTTCGGTATAATGGCGGCGGCAGCATGTGGGAAGCTATGCAGCTCGCAGGGATCTTTATCGACATCGGCCCGGTTGCATCGGTTAAGGAAAAAGACGGAAAGGTGAGGTTTTTAAAAGACCCCAACCGGGGTACCATGTATGACGGGCCTTTGATGGTGCTGATCAACGGCGCCAGCGCCAGCGCCAGTGAGTTTGTTGCTGCGGTACTGCAGGATTATAACCGTGCATTGATCGTTGGCGGCACTACTTATGGCAAAGGCACGGCCCAGATCGTTTAGCCGATTGATCCCCTTCCATTTTCAAAAGATAAAAATTATGAAGAGTTTGTAAAAGTTACCCAGCGTAAATTTTACCGGGTAAATGGCTCCACCACCCAATGGAAAGGCGTGGTACCCGATATTGAACTGCCCGATATGTATGCGGATGAATTGTACAAGGAAAAGGCCAATCTCAGCGCGCTGCAACCTGATAACAGCAAACCGGGCATCTACCAGCCCGGCGCTGCATTGCCGGTGCAGGCATTGGCTGCGAAAAGCAGTCAACGGGTTTCCGGCCATCCATATTTTAATACGATCAGTACATTTAACCAGTGGCTTGCAGCATACAGATCGGGACGCAGCATTCCTTTACAGTGGAGCAGTTACGC